>JAEWEJ010000273.1 GCA_023389455.1 Actinomycetes bacterium
CTAGCAGGACGGGCGGTGGACCGCCGGTGGGCTCGCGAGCCCGCCGGCGGTCGCCGTGTCAGACCGGCGGCGTCGTGCCCGCCAGCACCGGCAGCACGTGGTGCTCGAGCAGCGGGGCGAGGTCGTCGGGCAGGGCGCCGGCGGGGTCGAGCCAGCGCAGCTCCTCGATCTCGCCCGCGGGGGCGGTCGCGCCGTCGAGCGGGTGCTCGAAGACGGTGCCGACGACCTCGTGGCCGGCCTCGTTGGCCGCGGCGGCGCGGAACGTGCCGAGCTCGCGCAGGCGGGCCTCGTCGAGCACGACGCCGACCTCCTCGTGCGCCTCCCGCACGGCCGTGGCGGCGGCGCTCTCGCCCGGCTCCGGCTTGCCGCCGGGGAGCATGAAGCGGTGCGTGCCGCGCTTGCGCACGGTGAGGACCTCGCCCGAGGCCCGGCGCAGGACGACGGCGCTCACGTGGATGACAGGGGTGGCCGGCACGTCCCGGATCGTACGGCGCGCCGCTGGGAAGGTCGTCGGGCCGACCGTTCCTCAGCGCCCGAACAGGCGGGAGAAGAACCCTCCGCGGTTCGCGGCGGCGGCCTCGGTCTGCGCGGCGGTGTGCGTGCCGTCGCACCACTGCGACGCGGGGACGCCCTGCTTGACGGAGGCGACGTGCTGCCCGCAGCCCGCCCAGGTGGTCCTGCCGCACACGCGGCACGTCGTCGCTCGGCACATCTCGTGCTCTCCCTCGTTCGTCCGGTCCCCGGTGCCCCGGGTCACCCGAAGATACCCCGGGGGGTATCGGGAGGGTCGCATCGAGGGCGCGTGACGTCGCGCACCTCCGTGAGGTCGCGACGAGGACGGCGGCCCGTCCGGACGCACCCCCGGGGCGCCGCGTCGAGCCGGTGCCACTCCGCCGGGCTGCCGTGCGGGGTTGCGCGGACTGCGTCGACGCCTGTGATCCGGGCGACGTCCGGCGGCGCGGCGAGGGGTGCTCCGCCGCCTCGTCGGGTGCGCGGACGCAGGCCAGGGCGCGACCGGCCGTCGCCCGCGCGCGGGGGTGTGCCCGGGGGTCGGACGCGCCCGGTTGCCCGGGTCACCTATCATCGATGGCCCGTTCGTGACCCAGGAAGAGGGCGAATCGGTGATGAGCGACACGCGCACCGGATCGACCAGCAGCCGGTCCGGCCGTCCCTCCGCCGCGCAACGCGTCCGCGCTGCGCGGATCCTCCAGGAGGTCACCTCTCCCGGCACCCTCGGCAGCCCGCACCCCGCGCTGCTGCCGGGGATCGGTGTCGAGCAGACGCACCTCTCCTTCCGGATCGACAAGGTGGTGTTCACCATCGCGGCGGCCGTGGTGCTCGCCGTGATCGCCTGGGGCCTGCTCCTCCCGGCCGGCCTCGCGGAGTTCGCGAACGCGGCCTTCGAGCTCGTCACCGTGGACTTCGGCTGGTTCTTCGGCGTCCTGACCGTCGCCGTCCTCGTGTTCATGATGTGGCTGGGCTTCGGCCGGCACCGGGCCGTCCGTCTGGGCCAGGACGACGAGGAGCCCGAGTTCTCCACGGTCTCGTGGGTGACGATGCTGTTCTCGGCGGGCATCGGGATCGGCCTGTTGTTCTACGGCCCGCTGGAGCCGATGTCGTTCTTCCTCGACCCGCCGCCGGCGTTCACCGGCACCGCGCCGGGCAGCGGCCAGGCCATGCACGTCGCGCTCGCGCAGACGCTGTTCCACTGGGGCCCGGTCGCCTGGGCGTTCTACGCGCTGGTCGGCGGTGCCGTCGCGTACGCGGCGTACCGCAAGGGTCGCTCGCCGCTGATGTCCGCGCTGCTCGAGCCGGTCTTCGGGGAGCGCAGCCAGGGCGTCCTCGGCAAGGTCGTCGACGTGTTCGCGATCGTCGTCACGCTGTTCGGCACCGCGGTGTCCCTGGGCATCGGTGCCCTGCAGATCGGCCGGGGGATCGAGATCGTGGGCGGCGTCGGTCCCCTCGGCAACGCGGTGATCGTCGGCATCATCGCGGTGCTCTCGGTCGCGTTCATCCTCTCGGCGGTCTCCGGGCTCAAGCGCGGCATCCGCGCCCTGTCGAACGTCAACATGGTCCTGGCCGGCCTGCTCGGGCTGTTCATCCTGGTCGTGGGCCCGACGGTCCTCCTGCTCAACCTCGTGCCCGGCGCCCTCATGACGTTCGTGGCCGAGCTGCCCGTGATGATGGGCCAGTCCGCGGCCACGTCGCCCGACGCGCAGGAGTTCATGAGCGCCTGGAGCACCTACTACTGGGCGTGGTGGGTGTCGTGGACGCCCTTCGTCGGGATGTTCATCGCCAAGATCAGCCGTGGCCGGACCCTGCGGGAGTTCGTCACCGCCGTCATCGTCGTGCCGAGCGCCGTGTGCCTGGTGTGGTTCACCGTCGTCGGCGGCACCGCCATGTGGCTCGAGCAGACCAGGTCCGCGATGAGCGCGAGCGAGTCCGGGCAGGACATGCTGTTCGCTCTGCTGCGGGAGCTGCCGTTCGGTGCGGTGACCTCGGTGCTCGCGGTCGTCTCGATCGTCATCTTCTTCGTCACCAGCGCCGACTCCGCCTCCATCGTCATGGCCAGCCTGTCCGAGCAGGGCAACCCCACCCCGCGGCGCTGGACGACGGTGGTGTGGGGGGCGGCACTCGCGACGGTCGCCGCTGTCCTGCTGGTCGGTGGCGGTCAGGTCGCCCTGACCGGGCTGCAGAGCCTCATGATGGTCTCGGCACTGCCGTTCGCGGTGGTGCTCATCTTCGTGATGGTCGCCTGGGCCAAGGACCTGGCGCGCGACCCGCTGACGCTGCGACGCCGGTACGCCCGCGAGGCCCTGGAGCAGGGTGTCCGCGCGGGCATCGAGGAGCACGGCGACGACTTCGTCGTGGGTGTCGTGGCCACCGAGCCCGACGAGGGTGCGGGCGCCTGGCTCGACACCGAGGACCCCGCCCTCAGCGACTGGTACCAGCCGGACGAGGGAGGTGCCGAGACCCCGCCGTCCCGGGACCCGGCGGGGTGACGTGCCTCGCGGCCGACGGGTCCCCGGACGCGTGGGCGCTCGACGCCGTGCTCCTGCGCGCTACAGCCGCGCCGCCAGCGCGTACCCGTTGTTGACCGCTTCCCCGACCTTGGCCGGCTGCACGCAGTCCCCGACGGCCTCGACCGGCAGGCCCGCGGCGGTCAGCTCCGTGAGCAGGTCGCTGCGCGGGCGGCTGCCGAGCGCGAGCACCACGGTGTCCGCCGGCAGGGTCGCCGGGCCGTCCGGCCCCTCGACCACGACGCCGTCGTCCGTGATCTCCTTCACCCGGGTGCTCGTCAGCAGCCGCACCCCGGCCTCGTCCAGGTCGCGCAGCAGCGTGATCCGGTTGACCAGCAGCATGTCCCGGGCGATCTCGTCGAGCATCTCCACGACGGTCACGTCGTGCCCCTCGCGCGCGAGCTCGAGGGCCGCGTCGGACCCCGAGAGCCCGCCGCCGACCATGACGACGCGGTGCCCGACCGGCGCACCCTGGTGGAAGCGCAGGACGTCGACCACGTCGTCCCGGTCCGTGCCGGGGATGCTCGCGGGCACCAGCTGGACGGACCCCGTGGCGACGACGACCTGGTCGGCGTCGCGCAGCTCGGGGGAGTCCGCGGTGATGCGGTGTCCCAGGTGCAGGGTGACGGGGAGGTCGGCGAGCTGCCCCTGCCACCAGTCGACCATGCGGCGCAGCTCGCGCTTGAAGTCGGGCGTCGCGGCGGGCCACAGCACGCCGCCCGCGTGCTCGTTCTCGTCGTAGACGTCGACACGGTGCCCGCGGGACGCGGCGACGCGGGCCACCTCCAGCCCGGCAGGACCGGCGCCGACCACGACGACGTGCTTCTGCTGCTGCGCGGGCCCCGGCAGGTGCGCCTCGATGCCGACCTCGGGGTTCACGGCGCAGCCCAGGGGCTGGCCCACGAGGATGTTGCCCACGCACAGCTGGTTGCAGCGGATGCAGGGACGGACGGCCTCGGGTCGGGCGGCCGCCAGCTTGCGCGGCAGGCCGGGGTCGGCGATGAGCGCGCGGCCCATGCCGATGAAGTCGACCTCGCCGCCTGCCACCGCGCGGTCCCCGATCTCCGCGGTCATGTTGCCGGTCGCCATGACCGGCACGTCCACGACGCGGCGGACCGCGGCCGCCCCCGGCAGCAGGGGTGCGTCGCCCATGTAGTACGGCGGGAAGATCCAGTCGACGGTCTCGAACGCGCCGTCGTCGACCATGAGCAGGTCGATGCCCGCACCGGCGATGACCGGCGCCATCTGCAGCGCCTCGTCCAGGGTGCGGCCGCCGGGCATGTGGTGGTCCACGGTCAGACGGAAGGTGATCGCCAGGTCCGGCGCCGCGGCTCGTGCCGCGGCGATCAGCTCCAGCGGGAAGCGCAGGCGGTTCTCCAGCGAGCCGCCGTAGCGGTCCGTGCGCTGGTTCCACTGGCTGCTCATGAACTGGTCGATCAGGTACCCGGTGTGGGAGTGGATGTCGACCGCGTCGAACCCGGCGGCTGCCAGCCGTGCCACGGCCGGGCCGTAGTCGGCGACGAGCTGCTCGACCTCGGCCGTGGTCAGCTCACGGCACAGGCGTGACGGGTCGGACAACCACGGCGTCGCGGACGAGGACACCGGGACGTCGCCACCCGGCTCGGCCGGGCCCACGCGCCCGGACCCCGGCGTGAGCTGCCCCGCCAGCAGGCCGCCCTCGGCGTGCACGGCGTCCGCGAGCCGCGCCAGGTCGGGGACGACCGAGTCGTCCTCGACCTTGGGCCAGCCCTCGTTGTCCTCGAACCGTGACGTCGTCGTCATGGTCCCCGTGATGATCAGGCCGACCCCGCCGGCGGCCCGCGCGGCGAAGTACGCGACCTCCTGCTCCTCCACACGGCGGCCGAAGCCGACGTGCATCGGTGGCATGACGATGCGGTTGCGGGTCTCGAGCCGGCCGATGCGGCCGGGGCTGAGCAGGTTGTCGAACACGGCGCCCCCCTGACGTCGACGAACCCCTCGACGCTACGTCCGCGCCCCGTGGGCCGCACCCGCCCACGGTGCGCAGGACGGGCCGGCGCCTCGGGCCGGCAGGGCCGGTGGGTGGTGGCGCGGTACCCCGCCGGATCGCCGCGGGCGCGAAGGTCCGCGCCGTCGGTCCGCCCAGCGCGTCAGGTGGTGCGCGCCGCCAGGAACCGCCGGACCGTCTCCGCCGCCACCGCGTGGTCGACGACGTCCGGCTCGCCCGACGTCGTCAGGGTGCCCACGACCGCGCCGGCGACGCGCAGGGGCACGGACCCGCCGTGCGCCTTGAAGCGGTCGTGGTCGACGTCGGTGCGCTGGTCGAAGGGCGTGCCCGCGGCCTCGTGACGCCGGCGGACCAGCAGCGACGCCTCGCCCAGGCGGTGCACGACCCGCGCCTTGCCCTCGAGCCAGGGCAGGTTGCCCGCGCCCGTCGAGCCGGTCATGGCCAGGAAGACCGTCTCGCCGTGCAGCTCGACGCGCACCGCGAGGTTCGCGCCGCGCTCGCGGACCACGGCCACGGCCAGCAGACCGAGGTCCACGGCGTCGTCCTGCGTGAACGCCGGCAGGTCGAGCACGGGCTCGGCCTCGAGGTCGGCGACGGTGAAGGTGGGGAGCTGGGTCACGGGCCCATCCTGCGGCATGCCGGGAGTCGACGGCCTGAACGGACCGACGGCGGCCGGGTGTCGGTGCCCGCCGGTAGGTTCACGCGCCACCGGCGGCCACCGGCCGCCCCTGTCACGGAGGACGTCGCATGCGTGAGACAGCCCGGGAGATCGAGGACCTGCAGCGACTGCTCGACGCGTCGCTGTCCGGCGCGACCGCCCACCTGCGCTCGGTCGTGGGGACGCGGACCGCCACCGCCGAGCAGCTCGTCCGTGTCCTCACCGGCATGTGCACCCTGGCCCTGTCGACGGTGACGGCGAGCGGCGAGCCACGGATCAGCGCGGTCGACGGGCACCTCCTGCACCGCCGCTGGGTCTTCGGGACCGCGCGTACCGCGGCGAAGGCCCGGCACCTCGCGGCGCGGCCCGCCGCGAGCGTCGCGCACCTGCGCGGCGAGGACCTGGGCGTCTTCGCGCACGGCACCGTCACCGAGCTGAACCCGCTCGAGGGCCCCGCCGACCCCGCGTGGCCCGAGGTCCTCGCGTACCTGCAGCGTCTGTACGGCGCGGACGCGTTCGACTGGGAGCGTGAGGTCGTCTACTACCGCCTCGACCCGCACTGGACGACGGCGTACGCGCCGGACGTCGACGCGCTGCTCGCAGCGCAGGTCGGGCGACGCGAGGCGGGCGACCCGGCTTAGCGGGACCGCGTCACAGGGCGACCAGCCTGCCCTCGCGGGTCAGCACCCGCCGGGGACGGGGGCGCTAGGCGGGGAGCACGTACCGGTACATCAGCAGGTACTGCAGCACGGAGGCGACGACCACCAGCACGTGCCAGATCTCGTGGAATCCGAACACGCCGGGCAGGGGGTTGGGCCGCTCGATCACGAACGCGACGAACCCGACGGTGTAGACCAGCCCACCGGCGGCCATCAGCACGTACGCGCCGAGGGGGACGTCGACCCCGGCCCCGGCGAGCACCACCGGCATCCAGCCCATCGCGATGTACAGCGTGTTCGTCACGTACTTGGGCAGCTCGCGCAGCGCCGAGCGCAGCGCGATGCCGATCGCGGCGACGACCCAGACCGCTCCCAGCACGGCCCAGCCGTACGGGTTGCGGAACAGCACCAGCACCAGCGGCGTCACCGACCCGGCGATCAGGACGAACACCGACGCGTAGTCGAGCGTCCGCAGCACGCCGTTGACGCGCGGCCCCCGGTCGATGCCGTGGTGCAGCGTGCTGGCGACGAACAGCAGGAGCACCGACGCGGCGTAGACGCTGAGCCCGACGATCTTCCACAGGTCGCCCTGGGCGACCGCCTGGGTGACGAGCAGGGCGCCCCCGACGAGCGCGAAGCAGCTCGCCGCGAGGTGCGTGACGGTGTTGACCCGCTCGTCGGTGACGTGCACGCTGCCGTCGCGGCTGAGCCGCGGTGGTGGGGTCGTCCCCGGTGTCGGCGTGGTGCGTGCGGACGTGGTCTCCACCGGTTCGTTCCTCCTGGTGAGCCATCGGTCCGGCTCGTCCGGGAGCCTACCCGCGCGGTCCGGCCGCAGGGGCGCCACACGTCCCGGGCCGGGGTGGCGGTTCGTCACAGCGCGACGAGCCGGCTGTCCGCCGTCACCGTCCGCCGCCCGGCGGAGCCGAAGTCGACGGTGACCGTGCGGTCGCGCACGTCGACGACCGTGCCGAGCCCGTGCCGGTCGTGCGTGACCCGCTGGCCCGCCGTGAACCGCGACGCCGGCGCCCCGCCCGGGCGG
>JAEWEJ010000282.1 GCA_023389455.1 Actinomycetes bacterium
AAGCGTGCCAGGCCCTCGCCGACCCGGGCCAGCGGGACGGTGGAGTCCACGACGGGGCGCACGCCGCCCTGGAGCTGGCTCTCGACCTGGGCGAGCCGCTCGGCCTCGTCACGCCGTTCCTCGACGACGCCCCCGGGTGGCGCGCGCTCCTGTCCGACCACCTGGAGTGGTCGGGCACGCACGACGGGTTCGTGGCGGACGTCCTGGCCCGTCTGGACGCCGCGCCGGCCACCAGCCGCTCCTCGTGGGACCTCACGCCGCGCGAGCGGGACGTGCTCGTGCGGCTGCGCACCAGCGCGACGGCGGAGGAGATCGCGGCGGGGCTGTTCGTGTCCGTGAACACCGTCAAGACCCACCAGCGCGCGATCTACCGCAAGCTCGGCGTGGCGGGACGGCGCGCGGCGGTGCGCACGGCGGTCGAGCGCGGCCTCGTCTGACCGGCGCGGCCGGCCGCCGGTCAGCGGCCCGGGGTGGGTGGCGGCGCGACGTCCCCGACGCTGACGATCTCGACGATCGTCACGCCCAGGTCGCCCAGCAGCGCCACCAGGCCCGTCAGTGCCGACGCGTCCGGCAGCAGGCACGACAGCACCGCGCCGTCCTGCGTCGGGGTCGCGACGACGTCCGCGAAGTCCGCGAGCGACGCGAGGTCGTGCGCTGCGGACACGACCCGGACGTGGTAGAGCATCGGGCCTCCCTCACGCTCGGGCGTCCCGAGCCTCGCAGCGCGGCGGGCGGGTCGTCGTCATGCCCGTCGGATGACGCGCCGGGCTCGTGCAGGCGTCCCCGGGCCCGCAGCGCCCGCTGTGGCTGACGGCGCAGCGGCACGGGCCCGGCCGGCGGGTGGGCCGTGCCGTACGTCGAGCCGCCCTCGCCGGGCGGCTGACGCGGCCCCCGGCGCCTCACCCGCGACGGGGGAGGTGCACGGGGGTGGGCGGGGTCACAGTGGACGAGCGCCCTTCGGGGCCGGATCGAGGAGGGTCCCATGCGACGTCCCGCCCGACGCCTCGCCGCCACCGTCCTGCTGAGCACCGCGGCCGTGCTCCTGGGTGCGTGCTCCAGCGGCACCCCCGAGGCCGGCACCGCCCGCGCCTGCGAGCGCGCCGAGGCCCTCGACGCCGCGCTCGCCTCGTTCGACGAGACGCTGTCGGACGACGCGGCGACGGTCGACGACGTGCGTGACGCCCGCCGGCGGGTCGAGGCGGCGCAGGACGCGTTCGACGACGCCGCCGAGGACGTGGCGCGCGACCGTGTCGAGGCGCTCGACGCGGCATGGGAACGGCTCGACGACGCCGTGGACGGCCTCGACGGCGACGCGGACGTCGCCGTCGCCCTCGACACCCTGCGCGGCGACGCCGCCGCGGTCCGCGAGGCCCGCGACGCGCTCGTCGCCGACCTGGACTGCTGACGCGCGGCGGGCGCTGCGGTGGCGCCTAGACTCGGCGCCCGTGACCACCGACGCCGCCGCCCTGCCCGAACCGACCGGGGCGGCCCAGCGCCGCGGCCCCTTCCGGGTCGGCGAGCGCGTCCAGCTGACCGACCCGCGGGGACGGCTGCACACCATCACGCTGCACCCCGACGGCGCCTTCCACACCCACCGGGGCTACCTGCGGCACACCGACCTCATCGGCGCGAGCGAGGGCGTCGTCGTGCAGAACACGTCGGGCATCGCGTACCTCGCGCTGCGTCCGCTGCTGGCCGACCACGTGCTGTCGATGCCGCGCGGCGCCGCCGTCGTCTACCCGAAGGACGCCGGCCAGATCGTCACGATGGGTGACGTGTTCCCGGGCGCCACCGTCGTCGAGGCGGGCGTGGGCTCGGGTGGGCTGACGCTGTCCCTGCTGCGCGCCGTGGGCGACGGCGGGCGACTGGTGTCCATCGAGCGCCGGGAGGACTTCGCGGCGATCGCGCGCGGCAACGTCGAGACCTTCTTCGGGGGACCGCACCCCGCGTGGGACCTGCGGCTCGGCGACCTGTCCGACGTGCTGCCGACAGCCGCCGAGCCGGGCTCCGTCGACCGGGTCGTGCTCGACATGCTGGCCCCCTGGGAGAACCTCGACGCCGTGGCCACGGCGCTGGCCCCCGGCGGGGTGCTCGTCTGCTACGTCGCGACGACGACCCAGCTGTCGCGGCTCGCGGAGGACGCCCGTTCCGACGGCCGGTTCACCGAGCCCGAGGCGTGGGAGTCGATGGTGCGCGGCTGGCACCTCGAGGGCCTGGCGGTGCGCCCGCAGCACCGGATGGTGGGCCACACCGGGTTCCTGCTCACCACCCGCCGCCTCGCGGACGGCGTCGAGCCGCCGCACCGCAAGCGGCGGCCCGCCAAGGGCTCGTACCCCGTGGCCGAGGACGGCGCACCGGTCACCGACCCGGAGCTGTGGTCGCCCGAGTCGATGGGGGAGCGCGAGACGTCCGCCAAGAAGATCCGCCGGGTGCGCCGTGAGCTGCACGTCGCGCCGGAGGACCTGGGCCCGCAGGGGCCCGCCACCGCGGGGTGACCCCGGGGCCGGGCGCCCCGCCGCGGGGCGTCCCGGTGTCCACGGTGCGGGACGGGTGCGACTCGCCCGCCGTGACACGCGCGTGGTGTTGACACGTCCGGTTAGTGTCGACGGACCAGCAGGCACAGCGGCGTGCACGGTGGACCGGAGGAAGGGCGCATCGCGCGGAACGGAGGCCGATCACCATGACCGAACCGGCTGCACCAGGACGTGACCTGCACCGCGAGCTCGCGGTGCTCGCCGCGAAGAACGAGCGGCTGAGCGAGGCGCTCGTCGCGGCACGCGAGCAGATCCTCGAGCTCAAGCGCCAGGTGGACGACCTGGCCAAGCCCCCGGGCACCTACGCGACGTTCCTCGGCGCCCGCGCCGACGGCACGGTCGACATCGTCTCCGCGGGCCGCAAGATGCACGTCGGGGCGAGCCCGTCGCTCGACGTCCACCGGCTGCGCCCGGGCCAGGAGGTCATGCTCAACGAGGCGCTCACGGTCGTCGAGGCCGGGGGCTACGAGCAGGTCGGTGAGATCGTCACGGTCAAGGAGATGCTCGGCGAGGGTCGCGCGCTCGTCGTCGGGCGCGGCGACGAGGAGCGCGTCGTGCGCTTCGCCGGCCAGGTGGCCGACGCCGGCGTGCGCGTCGGCGACGCACTGACGATCGACCCGCGCAGCGGGTTCGTCTTCGAGGTCATCCCGCGGGCCGAGGTCGAGGAGCTCGTCCTCGAGGAGGTCCCGGACATCGACTACACCGACATCGGCGGGCTGGGCCCGCAGATCGAGGCGATCCGGGACGCGGTCGAGCTGCCGTTCCTGCACCCCGAGCTCTTCCGGGAGCACGGCCTCAAGCCGCCGAAGGGCGTGCTGCTGTACGGTCCGCCCGGGTGCGGGAAGACCCTCATCGCGAAGGCCGTCGCGCACTCGCTGGCCGCGACGGCGGCCGCGGCGCGCGGTGCGGACGTCGCGGAGGCGCGGTCGTACTTCCTCAACGTCAAGGGCCCCGAGCTGCTCAACAAGTACGTGGGTGAGACGGAGCGGCACATCCGCCTGATCTTCGCGCGTGCCCGCGAGAAGGCCTCGCAGGGTCACCCGGTCGTCGTGTTCTTCGACGAGATGGAGTCGCTGTTCCGCACCCGTGGCACGGGTGTGTCCAGTGACGTCGAGACCACGATCGTGCCGCAGCTGCTGGCCGAGATCGACGGTGTCGAGCGGTTGGACAACGTCATCGTCATCGGGGCCTCCAACCGCGAGGACATGATCGACCCCGCGATCCTGCGGCCCGGCCGGCTCGACGTGAAGATCAAGATCGAGCGTCCCGACGCGGAGGGTGCGCGCGAGATCTTCGCGAAGTACCTCACCGCGGACCTGCCGATCCACGACGACGACATCGCCGAGCACGGCGGGTCGGCGTCCGCGGCGGTCGAGGCCATGATCTCGCGCGTCGTCGAGCGCATGTACTCCGAGGCGGACGAGAACCGGTTCCTCGAGGTGACGTACGCCAGCGGCGACAAGGAGGTGCTGTTCTTCAAGGACTTCAACTCCGGCGCCATGATCCAGAACGTCGTCGACCGGGCCAAGAAGTCCGCGATCAAGGACCTCCTGGCGACGGGTCAGCGCGGCATCCGGGTGGACCACCTGCTGTCCGCGTGCGTGGACGAGTTCAAGGAGAACGAGGACCTGCCGAACACGACCAACCCCGACGACTGGGCCCGGATCTCGGGGAAGAAGGGCGAGCGGATCGTCTTCATCCGCACGATCGTCCAGGGCAAGAAGGGCGTCGAGGCGTCGCGCACGATCGAGAACGTCACGAGCACCGGCCAGTACCTCTGAGCACGCGCTGACGGGCCCGCCCGCGTCCGTGCGGCGCGGACACGCCCGGGCCTCGGCGTGCGCGCCGCCTAGGGTGGGTGCCGTGACCGTGCGGCGTGTGATGGGGATCGAGACCGAGTACGGCGTGCTGCAGCCCGGCCGCCCGCTGGCCAACCCGATGCTGCTGTCCAGCCACGTGGTGGCCGTGCACGCCGCCGCCCGCGAGTCGGGCCGCGGCAGGGCGCGCTGGGACTACGACGACGAGGACCCGCTGCACGACGCCCGCGGCTTCCACCTGCAGCGGGCGTCCGCGCACCCGTCGATGCTCACCGACTCGCCGACGGCGCCCGCGCCGTCCGGCGACGGCCCGCACGACCTGCCGCGCTCCGAGGTCGAGGAGTACGAGGACCCCGGCGCGGCCAACGTCATCCTCACCAACGGCGCGCGCCTGTACGTGGACCACGCGCACCCCGAGTACTCGTCGCCCGAGGTCACCACCCCGCTCGACGCGGTGCGCTGGGACCGCGCGGGAGAGCTGGTCATGCTCGAGTCCGTGCGCCGGCTCGCGGCGACCGCCGCGCTGCCGGACGTGACGCTCTACAAGAACAACGTGGACGGCAAGGGGGCCACCTACGGCACGCACGAGAACTACCTCGTGGACCGCGCGGTGCCGTTCGGGGGCGTCGTGGCCGGGCTCACGTCGTTCCTGGTGACGCGCCAGGTGTTCACGGGGGCGGGCCGGGTGGGCCTGGGCCAGCGCGGTGAGCACCCGGGGTTCCAGCTCTCGCAGCGGGCGGACTACATCGAGGCCGAGGTGGGGCTGGAGACGACGCTGCGTCGCCCGATCGTCAACACGCGGGACGAGCCGCACGCGGACCCGGCACGCTGGCGGCGGCTGCACGTCATCATCGGTGACGCCACGATGCTGGAGCCGGCGACGTACCTGCGGCTGGGGACGACCTCGCTGGTGCTGTGGCTGCTCGAGCAGGCGGAGACCGGTGGCGTCGCACGGCGTGCCGTGCAGGCGGTCGAGCGGCTCGCCCTGCGCGACCCGGTCCAGGCGGTGCACCGGGTGAGCCACGACCTGTCCATGACGGACCGCCTCGAGCTCGTCGACGGGCGCCGGCTGACGGCGCTGGAGATCCAGGCCGAGTACCTGGCCGCGGTCCAGGAGGTCGTCGACGCGGTCGGCACCGCGGACGACCAGACCCAGGACGTCCTGCGGCGCTGGGGCTCGCTGCTGCGGCGGCTGGGCGAGGACCCGGCGTCGTGCGCGCGGGAGGTCGAGTGGCTCGCCAAGCTGCGCCTGCTCGACGGTCTGCGGCGGCGCGACGACCTCGCGTGGGACCACCCGCGTCTCGCGGCGGTCGACCTGCAGTGGTCGGACGTGCGCCCGGAGCGGGGGCTGTACCACCGGCTGGTCGCGGCCGGTGCGGTCGAGCTGCTCGTCACGCCCCAGGAGGTGGCCGACGCCGTGCGGCACCCCCCGCAGGACACGCGGGCGTACTTCCGGGGTGAGGCGGTCGCGCGGTACGGCGGCGAGATCTCGGCCGCGAGCTGGGACTCCGTCGTCTTCGACGTGCCGGGTGCGCAGACGCTGCAGCGGGTCCCGATGCGTGACCCGCTGCGCGGCACGCGGGCGCACGTCGGGGACCTGCTCGACCGCAGCCCCGACGCACGCTCGCTGCTGGCCGCGCTGGGCGGCTGACGGCGCGCGTCAGCGCATCTCGCCGACGAACCGCACGGCCTCGCGGGCCTCGGCGACTCGCCGTTCGTACGTGATGCCGAGACCGAGCACGACCGTCCCGCCGACGGCGAGCAGCACCCAGCCGTCGACGGCCGCGAGCGCGTCGGCCGCGAGCGGGCTGAGCACGACCACGAGCGTCGCCAGCACCGCGGCCGCGCCCAGCAGGAACGGTGCCTGCCGTCGGTGGACGGCGCCCACCACGACGGACGCCACCCCGAGGGCCAGCAGGGTGGCGGCACGCCAGCCCGCCGGGTCCGCGACGAGCGCGAGGAGGGGCGCGCCGAGGGTCAGCGTGAGGGGTGCCCCCAGCGTCCGCCAGGAGTCCCGCGACGGGTCCTGCTGCGTGCGCCGGCCACCGAGCGCCAGCGCCAGCAGCCCCAGCGCGATCCACGGCAGGTCGCCAGGCTCGGGTCCGCCGCGCAGCGCTAGGG
>JAEWEJ010000299.1 GCA_023389455.1 Actinomycetes bacterium
GCGCTCCGCCTCGGCGCGGGCCTGGGCGCGCGCCGCCTGGTCGTCCTCGCCCAGCAGCTCCGCCGCCTCGTCGAGCAGCGGCACGTCGGCCGGCGTCCACGGGGCGTCGGCGGGGCGGGCGAGGAGCGCGCGCTCCTGCGTGGAGAGCTCGGGCGCCGCGGCGTCGAGCCGGTGCGGCTTGGTCCACAGGTCGGTGAGCAGCCCCTGGGGCGTCAGCGGCATCCACGCCAGGTTCAGCGCGACGCGGATCTCGCGCGTGGTGCGCAGGTCCTCGATGATCTCGGCGCGGTCCTCCGGCGCCACCTCCCAGCCCAGCTGCTGCACGTACTGGTCGGCCAGCCGGCCCAGCATGTCGCGGACGAACGTCACACGGGCCTGGTTGTGGGGGCGGTGCTGCCGGCGTGCGCGACCGATCGCCGCGGCCACGTCCTGCGGGCGGACCACGACGGTGCGACCGTCGATGCGCACGCGGGTGGGCTGCTGCGGGACGCGCTGGCGCTGCCGCACGGCGCGCGCCACCACCTGGGCCATCACCGTACGTCCCTTGATCCGGGCGACCTCGTCGCGCTCCGTGCCCCGCGCCTCGACGCCGGGGAACAGGTCCGCGATCGTCGCGGTCACGACGCCGGTCTCGCCCAGGGACGGCAGCACCTGGTCGATGTAGCGCAGGAAGGTCCGCGACGGGCCGAGCAGCAGCACCCCGGAACGCTCGAGGAGCCGCCGGTGCGCGTAGAGCAGGTACGCGGCGCGGTGCAGCGCGACGGCGGTCTTGCCCGTGCCCGGGCCGCCCTGGACGACGAGCGCGCCGGCCAGCGGTGAGCGGATGATCGCGTCCTGCTCCGCCTGGATCGTCGCGACGATGTCGCCCATCCGGCCCGTGCGCGCGGCGCCGAGCGCCGCGAGCAGGGCGCCCTCGCCGGAGACGCCGGCCAGCGACGCGGGGTCGACGCCCTGGGCGACGAGCGTCTCGAGGTCCAGGACGTCGTCCTCGAGACCCGTGACCCGGCGACCGGCGGTGACCAGGTGGCGCCGTCGGACCACGCCGTCGGGGTGCGCCGCCGTCGCCCGGTAGAACGCCTGGGCCGCCGGTGCCCGCCAGTCCGTCAGCAGCGGCGTCTGCTCCTCGTCGGTCAGGCCGATGCGGCCGATGTAGCGGCGGTCGCCGTCGTGCAGGTCGAGCCGGCCGAAGGCGAGACGGTCCTCGACGGCCTCGAGCTGCGCGACGCGGTCCTCGTACAGGGTCGCGAAGGCGTCGCGCTCCGACCGGTTCTGCGGGGAGCCCGAGGGTCCGGCACGCCGGACGGCGGCCAGTCGGCGCCGCGCCTGTGCGCGCAGCTCGTCGAGGCGCCCGTAGAGGCCGTCGACGACCGCCTGCTCACCGGCCAGCTCGTTGTCGATCCCAGCCACCCCTGCGGACACCCCCGTCACGCCGGGTCGCGCGCCCGGTCGCCACACCCCGGCACGGACGCGGGGCGCGCCGCCCTCGCGGGCGGTCGTCCATTATCCGCGACGGCGGACCCGCGCGGCACCGTCGGCGCGCCCTCGTCCGGGCGCGTCCCGTGCCACGCGCGGGGCCGCGGCTGCCTTAGAGTTCCCCCACACCGACGGAAGGACGGCTGTGCACGCCTCTGTGGCACATGAGCAGGACGTGCGTCCCGGCCCGCCCGGCGAGGACGGCGCGCCGCTGCGCATCCTGGTCGTCGAGGACGACGAGGGTGACGCCGTCCTGGTCCGCGAGCACCTGCAGGACGGCGGTCTGCCGCACGAGGTGGTCTGGGTCCGGACGGTCGACGAGGCGCTCCTGCACCTCGACGCCGACTGCGTCCTGCTCGACCTGGGCCTGCCGGACGCGATGGGCCTGAGCGCCCTGCAACGCGTGCTGGCGGCCGGTGCGCCCCCGGTGGTCGTCCTCACGGGACTCACCGGGACCGACGCCGGCGTGGAGGCGGTCGCCGCGGGTGCCCAGGACTTCCTCGTCAAGGGGGACGTCGACGCCCAGCTGCTGGCCCGGGCCGTGCGCTACGCGGTCCAGCGCCGGCGGCTGGAGGACACGGGGCGAGCGCTCTACCGCAGCCTCGTGCGGGCGGCCGAGACGACGCGCCTCGAGCGTGCGCTGCTGCCCACGCCCGCGGTCCGCGACACCCGGCTCGAGGTGCGCGTCGGGTACCGGGCGGGCCGCGACGGCCTGCTGGGTGGGGACTTCTACGACGTCGTCGAGCGGCCGGACGGCACGGTGCTCGCGATGGTGGGCGACGTGTGCGGGCACGGCCCCGACGAGGCTGCGCTGGGCGCCACGCTGCGCACCGCCTGGCGCACGCTGGTGCTGGCCGACACCCCCGCCGACGACATCCTGGGGCTCCTCGAGCGCGTGCTCGCCGCCGAGCGGGCGCGTCCCGAGGTGTTCACGACCGTCTCCATGCTCGCCGTGCAGCCCGACCGGCGCACGGCCGACCTCTATCTCGCCGGGCACCCGGTGCCGCTGCGGGTCGGACCGCCGTCCGCGCTGCTGCCCACGGGGCGGCGTGGTCGCGCGCTCGGCATCCCCGTCGGCGGGGGCTGGCCGCCGGAGCGCGTGCACCTGGGGGAGTCCTGGCGCGTGCTGCTGTACACCGACGGGCTCCTGGAGGCGACGGTCGGGGACGGCACGGAGCGCCTCGGCAAGGCCGGGCTGCTCGACGTCGCGGACCGTACGGTGCAGGGCACGGCGGAGACGGACGGCGAGGTGCGGCCCGAGGAGGACCCCGTGCTGGGACGCATGCTCTCGGCGGTCCGGGCCCGGCACGGCGGCGACCTCGTGGACGACGCGGCGGTCGTGCTCATCGGGTGGGACGGGTGAGCGCCGCGCCCCACGCCGTGCGGACGCCCTCGGGCACCACGCTGCGCCGCCGGCTCACCGTGATGCTGGTCACCGTCGGCGTGCTGCTCGGCCTGGTGCTCGTGGCCGCCGGCTTCGTCCTGTCACGGGCCCTGGCCTCGCAGCACGCGGTCACCGAGGTGTACTTCGACGCGGTGACGCGCGCCGACGCGGCGTACGTGCGGCTCGTCGACGCCGAGACGTCGGTGCGCGGCTTCGCGCTGACGGGCGACGAGATCAACCTCGAGCCGTACGACCGGTCGCGGGAGGCCGACGTCACGTTCACGGCGCTCGCGGACGAGCTCGCCCGCGTCGCGCCGGACGCGGACCTCGTCCGGCAGGCACGCGCGGCGGCCGACGCGTCGGAGCGGTGGCACGAGGAGTTCGCCGTCCCGATCATCGAGCAGGTCAGGCTCAAGGGCGGCGAGGCGGTGACGGTCGCGGAGGTGGATGCCGGCCGGCTGCTGTTCGACGACGCGCGTGTCGCGATCGAGGGCTACCTCGACGAGCTGCGGGCCGAACGTGCGGCGGCGGTCTCCGAGCTCGCGACCTGGACCCGTGCGACCGGACTGCTCGTGCTGCTGCTGGTGGTCGCCGCCGTCGTGGGCGGGGTGTCCCTCTGGTACGCGCTGCGGCGCTGGGTCCTCGTGCCGCTGACCGATCTCGGTGACGCCACCCGGGCCGTCACGCAGGGCGACCTGGGGCACGTCGTGCACGTCGAGGGGCCGGGCGAGATCGAGCAGCTCGCCTCGGACGTCGAGCAGATGCGGCTCGGGCTCGTGACGCAGCTCGCGGAGCTGCGGTCGTCGCGCGAAGAGATCGCCGGGGCGCACCAGCGGCTGACCGAGCAGGCCGAGGAGCTGCGCCGCTCCAACCGGGACCTCGAGCAGTTCGCGTACGTCGCGTCGCACGACCTGCAGGAGCCCCTGCGCAAGGTCGCGAGCTTCACGCAGCTGCTGCAGAAGCGGTACGGCGGGCAGCTCGACGAGCGCGCCGACCAGTACATCGAGTTCGCGGTCGACGGGGCGAAGCGCATGCAGCGCCTCATCCAGGACCTGCTCGGGTTCTCGCGTGTCGGGCGCGTCGGTGGCGAGGTCGTCGACGTGGACCTCGCGGTGGCGCTCGCGCGCGCGCAGGACCAGCTCTCCGAGCGCATCGAGGAGTCCGGCGCCGTGGTCACGCACGACGAGCTCCCGGTGGTGCGGGGCGAGGAGGCGCTGCTCGTCCAGCTGTTCCAGAACCTCGTCGGCAACGCCGTGAAGTTCCGGCACCCCGACCGCACGCCGCGGGTGCACGTCAGCGCCCGGCAGGTCGAGGGCGCCTGGGAGATCGAGGCCCGTGACAACGGCATCGGCATCGAGCCGCAGTACGTCGACCGGGTGTTCGTGATCTTCCAACGGCTGCACGCCAAGGACCTGTACGAGGGCACCGGCATCGGCCTGGCGCTCTGCAAGAAGATCGTCGAGTTCCACGGCGGTCGCATCTGGATCCCCGAGACGGACGGGGACGGGACCACGATCCGCTGGACCCTCCCGATCGCTCAGGACGAGACCCCCGGTGACGGGGACGGAGAACGGAGCTGACATGCGCGAGCAGAAGGTCATCGACGTCCTGCTGGTCGAGGACGACCCGGGCGACATCCTCATGACGCGTGAGGCGTTCGAGCACAACAAGGTGCGCAACCGGCTGTCGGTCGTCGCCGACGGTGTCAGCGCGCTGGAGTTCCTGCGCAAGGAGGGTGAGCACGCCGACGCGCCGACGCCCGACCTCGTGCTGCTCGACCTCAACCTGCCGCGCATGGACGGGCGCGAGGTCCTCGAGGCCATGAAGTCGGACGAGAAGCTGCGGGCCATCCCGGTCGTGGTGCTGACCACCTCGGAGGCGGAGGAGGACGTCGTGCGCAGCTACTCGCTGCACGCCAACGCGTACGTCACCAAGCCCGTCGACTTCGACCGCTTCATCGACGTCGTGCGGCAGATCGACGAGTTCTTCGTCGAGGTGGTGCGGCTTCCCGGCCGCTGACCTCCCGGTCGCACGGCGGGAAGAGACGGACGCACGAGGGCGTTGTACCGCTCGACCCTGCGACGAGAGGCGAGTGGAGCGATGCTGGACCCCCGTGACATCTACGACGTCGACGCCGGTACGGCGGCGCGCGTGGACGCGGCCGCGCGCCAGGGCGCACGCCCCGTCCTGCTGCACGCCGTGCGTGGCTTCGTCGACGCCGGCCACGCCGGGCAGGTCGCCGTCGAGCACCTCGCCTCGGTCGGCGAGGCCGAGCGTCTGGTGACGTTCGACGTCGACCAGCTCGTCGACTACCGGTCCCGCCGGCCCGTCATGACGTTCGACTCCGGCTGGACGCACTACGACGCACCCGAGCTGGTCGTCGACCTCATGCAGGACGCCCACGGCGTGCCCTACCTGCTCCTGCACGGTGTCGAGCCGGACCTGCAGTGGGAGCGGTGGGTCGCGGCGGTCCAGCAGGTCGTCGAGCGCTTCGACGTGCCGCTGGTCGTCGGGGTGCACGGCATCCCCATGGGGGTCCCGCACACGCGCCCCGTGTCGGTGACCGCGCACGCGACGCGTGCCGAGCTCGTGTCGGACCACATGTCGATGTTCGGCACCGTCCAGGTGCCCGCGAGCGTCGCCGCCCTGCTGGAGCTGCGCCTGGGGGAGTCCGGGCACGACGCGATGGGCTTCGCCGTCCACGTGCCGCACTACCTGGCCCAGTCCCCGTTCCCCGCAGCGGGCCTGGCGGCGCTGCGCCACGTCGAGCGGGCCACCGGGCTGGACCTGGCGCTGGCCGCGCTCGAGCCGGCGGCCGCGGAGGTCATGCGCGAGGTCGAGCGTCAGGTCGAGGGCTCGAGCGAGGTCGCCGCCGTCGTGGCGGCCCTCGAGGAGCAGTACGACGCGTTCACGCGCAGCGTCGGCCGCACGAGCCTGCTGGCCCAGGCCACCGACCTGCCGACGGCCGAGGAGATCGGCGCGGAGCTCGAGCGGTTCCTCGCGGAGCAGGTCGACCCGGGCCCGGACGGCGACTCCTCGCGCTGAGCGAGCCGCGGCCGTGACCTGATCGTTGCCGCCGGCCGGGGACGTGCGTCCACAATTCGTGGCGTACGCCACATCCGGCGTGCAAGGATGCAGCCGTTGCAGTGGCGTACGGACGCTCGACCGGTCCGTCGTCCGCGGTCCTCGGGCCTGCGGTCGGCGCGATGCTTCGATCGGGTCCCCGGGTACCGGGGGCCGGACCACCGGGTGCAGGACGTGAGACATTGCGGCGCGCCGCGGGCACCGGGCCCGCGGTGGTCACCGGTGGGACAGAAGGATGCAGGACATGGCACAGGGCGCGGTCAAGTGGTTCAACGCCGAGAAGGGCTACGGGTTCATCGCCCAGGACGACGGCGGCGCCGACGTCTTCGTCCACTACTCGGCCATCGACACGCAGGGCTACCGCTCGCTCGACGAGGGTCAGCGCGTGGAGTTCGAGATCACGCAGGGGCAGAAGGGCCCGCAGGCGGAGCACGTCCGCCCGCTGTGACCTGGTCCCGGCCTCGGCCGGGGCCCCTTGCGCACGGACAGGGTCGCACCCGCACGAGGGTGCGACCCTGTCGTGCGTCCGGACCGCGTCAGGCGTCCTCGGGGTCGAGGGCTCGGGTGGCGTCGGGGGCGCGCGCGTCGTCCGTCGGCGAGCGGTCGGCCGGCCGGCCGTGCCCCGGGACGTCGTCGGCGGGTGACCCGGCGCCGTCAGGCCGGGTCGGCGGGTCGTGCCGGGGGGTGGCGGTCCCCGCCAGCGCGCGCGCCTCGTCGTCGCCGAGCAGGCGAGCCGGCACCGGTAGGGTGCGCAGCGCCCGGGCGAGCCCCGCGTCGTCGAGGACCTCGGGGTCGTCGGTGGCGATCAGCAGGAGGTTCCCGTACCGGCGCCCCCGCAGCTGCGCCGGCTCGGCCACGACGCCCACGTGCGCGAACGCGGCGGCCAGGGTGGCGATCTCCGCGCGGGCCAGGGCCAGGGGCGGCCGGTCCGCGCAGTTGGCCACGTAGACGCCGCCGGGCCGCAGGACGCGCCGCACCTCCCGGGCGAACTGCAGCGTGGTGAGGTGCTCCGGCGTGCGGTCGCCGGCGAAGACGTCGCGCGCGACGAGGTCGTAGGTGCCCTCGGGCAGACGCTCGAGCTCGGCACGGGCCTCCCCGACGCGGATGCGCAGGCGCGGGGCGCGCGGCAGGTCGAACCACTCGCGCGCGAGCCGTGCCAGCTCGCCGTCCAGCTCGACCGCGAGCTGGCGGGCCCCGGGGTGCCGGTGGGCCAGCGCCCGGGGGAGCGCGCAGCCCCCGCCGCCCAGGTGGAGCACCGTGAGGTCGCGACGCCGTGCGGCGACGACGTCCGCGACGGCCCCGGCCTGCTGCATGTACTCGAAGTCGAGCAGCCCGGGGTCGTCCAGGTCGACGAACGAGCTGGGGACCCCGTTGACCATCAGCGTGGCGGCGCGCGGCCGGCCCGGCTCGGGCACGACCTCCACGGTCCC
Organism: Actinomycetes bacterium; assembly: GCA_023389455.1. Lineage (GTDB taxonomy): Bacteria > Actinomycetota > Actinomycetes > Actinomycetales > Cellulomonadaceae > Cellulomonas. Next base: position 7,372 of record JAEWEJ010000299.1, read on the forward strand.
GGTGAGCACGGCGACGGGACCCTGCGGCCACGGCGGGGCCAGGGGTGCGGACCGGGATGTCGGTGGTCGGCGGGACGATGGGTCGCGACGTCGGGCAGCCACCCGGTCACGGTACGTGGTGCGGGACCGCGCGGCGCACGGCGGGTGGCAGTGCACGGGCGGGCGGGCGGCGCACGGCGAGCGGGGCACGGCGAGCGGGCAGGGCACGGCGAGCGGCCGGGCCACCCTGCACGGGTGCGCCGGGGGATTGACGCGATCGAACAGGTGTTCGAAGATGGTCAGGTGGCGGACAGGCCGCCGGGACGGAAGGTGCGCGATGGTCGGACGGGTGGACGTCCTGCACGCTCAGGTGCTCCCGCCGCAGACGGCGGAGCTGCTGGCGCGGGCCGACGCCGAGCTGCTGGCGGCACAGTTCTCCGGCGAGCCGTGGGAGATGTTCTCGCACGCGCACCTCGCGGCGCTGCGGGCGGGGGCAGCCCTCGTGGCAGCGCGCGGTCGCCCGTCGGGCCGGGGCGCGCCCCGGACGGTGTGGGGGATGCTCGACGCGGTCGCACCGGAGCTGCACCGGTTCTCCGCGCTGTTCGCCCAGGGCGCAGGTCTGCGTGCGGCGGTCGACGCCGGCCGCTTCGAGGCCGTCACGGCGGCACGTGCGGAGCGCGCCCTGTGCGCTGCCGAGGACCTCGTGGACGCGGTTCGCGAGGCTCTGGAGGCGACTGACGCGGTCGTCGACGGCCTCCGGATCGCCTCCGGCAGGTGAATCACGGCTGCAGGGGGCGGTGGCGGTGGCGTCGGACCCGGTCTGTGCCGCATGATGATCGCCCTGCCGACGGTCGCTCGACTACCACCTTGGTGTCAGCCGATCTATCCTGAGGCCACACAGTCCACCGGAGTGCGACGGGGGTCGGGATGCCACTCTCCGAGTACGAGCAGCGCGTGCTCGAGCAGATGGAGCGCCAGCTGACGTCTGACGACCCTCGGCTCGCCAACACGCTCACCCGACGGGGTGGTCACCGCCCCGTCACGCGTTACGTCGTGGCCGGCGTCGGAGCCGCCGTCGGCCTTCTCCTGCTCGTCGTCGGGGCTGCGACCTCACGTCCGTGGCTGGGCGCGATCGGCTTCGTGGTGATGTTCGCGGCGGTCGCGTACGCGTTCGCCGCACCACGAGCGGAGCGTGGTGGTCCCCAGGGCACTGTCGCCTCGGACGGGTCGGTCCGTCGGGCTCCCGCCGCCACCAAGAAGCAGGGGTTCATGGCGCGCCTCGAGCAGCGCTGGGACCGTCGCCGCGACGGCGAGGGTCGCTGACCGCTCGTCGTCGTCCCGTCGGACGTCTCGTCTCGGACGTCTCGTCGCCGCTGACGCGTCCGTGCGAGATGCGCGGCGTGCGTGACGCTCCACCGCAGGTCTCGGTGTCTCGACACCGTCCCACCTCGGCTGCATGCCGGGACGGTCCAGCCACGCGGGCGTGGTCCGCGGGCAGCAGCCGCACGTCCGGCAGGCGACCGGCCGGTGACCGGCAGGGGACCGACCCGCCCCGGCCGTGAACACCGCTCCGGCGGTGGTCGACAGACCCGCGCCGGTGCACGTCTCGCACGCCCGTGAGTCGTCGCGCCGACGCGTGCCCGGACCAGCAGCGCGCGGTCGGCTCGGGTACGCGTGGTCAGGCGACCGGGGCCGGTGTGCGCGCGTGGTCCTGCGCGAGTGTGGTGCGCACCCCCTGGCGCACCTGCTCCACCCAGGCGTCGAGCTCGGCCGCCGTGTGGGCGGGTGCCACGGGTGCGTACCGGGTGCGCTCGACGGCGAGGGCGAGCCGTTGGAGGGCGGCGCGCGACGCGTCGTCGAGCCCGCTGCCGCCGGTCCGCGCCGCCACGACCTCGCCGACCTGGCGGACGACGCCACGCGGGCTGGTCGCGTCGGACCAGCGGACGTCGACCCGTGCGAGGTCCCGTCGCACCGTCGCCCAGGCGTCCTCGGGGGTGGTGGGCCGCCGTCGGCGCCGCGCGACGAGCACCGCGGTCAGGGCGAGCGCCGCGAGCAGGGCGACGACGCCCGCGCCGATCGCGAGGGGCGCCCACGACGACTCCGGGGTCTCGACGGCGCCGGGGGCCGCCGTGGGGGCCGGGGCGACGGCGCCGGGGTCGGACTGCGGCTGCCCGGTGCGGGCCTCGTCGGGGATCGACCCCGGTGCGCTGATGCCGACGAACGGGTCCGCCCACACGGGCGGGGGGCCGCTCTGCGTGGCGGGCGTCGGCTCGAAGCGGACCCACCCCAGCCCGTCGAGGTACAGCTCGGGCCACGCGTGGGCCAGCCGGCCGGTCACGACGTACACGCCGTCCCGGTTCCGTTCGCCCGGCAGGAATCCCACGCCGACCCGCGACGGGATGTCGAGGGTGCGGGCCATCATCGCCATCGCGGTGGCGAACTGCACGCAGTACCCGCGGCGGTCCTCGAGGAAGTCCCACACCGCGTCCGCGCTCCGGGCGGGCGGGACGCGGGTGTCGTACGTGAAGTTGGCGGCGGAGCGCAGCCAGCTCTGCAGGGCCACGGCCCGGTCGTAGGCGCTGTCGGCGTCGGCGGTGAGCTCCGCGGCCAGCGCGGCGATGTCCTCGCGGTGCGCGGTGTCGGGCACCGCGGTGTACAGCGCGGCGTCCGGGGGAGTGCCCGCCTCGGCGCCCTCGAGGTCGTCGGGGGTCAGCCCGGGCACCTGGACCATCATCGCGTAGGTCAGGCCGTCGCGCGCGTACCGCTGGCCGACGACCTCGTCGCGGTCCTCGTCGTACGCCCAGTCGCCCTCCACGTCGACGGTGCGGGGGAACGTCGGCACCGGGAGCTGGCGCGAGCGCATCGCGGCGACCTCCAGCTCCACGAGCGCGAGGGTCCCGGCCTGCGGGTCGGGCGGCGTCGAGCGCAGCTGCGGGTCCGACGTGAGCAGTCCCGCGGGGTCCCATGGCTCGGCGCCGTCGCCGGGCGTGCGCTCCCACTCCCGGCCGTCGAACGTCGCCATCGTGAACGCGCGCAGAGGGCCGACGAGCCGGGCGTCGACGGCGGGCCGCGCGGGGGCGCTGGGTGTCGGGGTGGCCCCGTCCTGCGGGCCGGCGGCCGCCTCGGTCAGGTCGGCGAGGGTCGCGGGCGCCTCCTCCGGCGGGAAGGCGTCGGTCACCCGGTACGTCATGACGACCTGTGCCGACCGGGTGCCCAGGCTCTCGCGCATGTCGAGGTCCTCGCTGAGCTCGAGGGGACCGACGGGCCCGTCGCCGAAGGTCGGCAGCGCGACGCTCGCCCAGCCGGGCAGGTCCATGAGCGAGCCGCCGATGACGGCGCCGGTGGCGGCGAGCGCCGCGCCCGCCACGGTCGCGGTCGCCGCGCGGCGCAGCCGCCCGGAGCGTGCCGCGAGCGGTGCCGCACCGTAGGCGAGCAGGGCGAGGTAGGCGACGGCGGTCCAGAACATCGGCGCGGCACCGGCGGGGAAGCCGAGGACGATCGCCGGCACCCAGAGCGCCACGAGCGGCAGGGCGCCGACGGCCGGGACGCGCAGTGCCAGGACCGCGGCGTCGAGGAGCAGGTAGACGCTCAGCGCCCCGACGACCAGGAGCATCTCGCCCGGGCGGACGTCGGGCATCGGCACGAACGACTCGTCGACGACCATGACGCCCTGTCGGGCGGTCGCCCAGGCGCGCCCGACGGCGTCGAGGTCGGGGAGGAACTGCGGGCGCCCGGGAGGAGCCCCGTACCGCAGCACGACGCCGACGAGCGCGACCAGCGCACCGACGGCGCTGGGCAGCCACCAGCGCCGTGCCGCTGCCCGCGCGAGCGTCGTCGACAGGGCCACCAGCAGCACCGCACCGCCGGCCACGGCGAACCACCGACGGCCGTCGACGAGGCCGGTGAGCGCGAGCATGCTCGCCCAGGTCGCCAGGACGCACAGTGCGGAGCCGACGACGGCGCGCGCCCCCTGCTCCGGTCCGCCCGTCACCGGACGCTCCCCAGCAGGCGCAGCCAGCAGTCGACGGGCTCCTCGCCCGTCGTCACCTGGGCGACGCGCCACCCGGCCCGGCGCAGGACCGTCGCGGTGTGGTGGGCGTCCCGGGCGTCGCTCGCGTGGCGGCCGTCGGCGCGCACGACCGCCCAGCCCTGGGCGACGTCGGCCACGTGCGCGAGCGCCGCGCACCCGGGTGCCGACAGCGGGCCGAGCACGGCGAGCACGATCTCGCCCGCCGCCTGCGAGGTGTCGAGCAGGCGGGCCGCCTGGAGCAGGCCGGCCTCCGCGTCGGTGGACGTGCGCGCAGGCAGCAGGTCGAGCGTCTGGTCGAGGAGTGCGGCGCGCGCCTCCGGCCCGTTGCGGGCGTGGGCGTACGCGGCCCGGGACAGGGTGCCGTCGGTGGCCGAGCCGGGTGGCACGAGCCGCACCGGGTGACCGCTGTCGAGCATCGCGAGCGCCATGGACGCGGCGAGCGAGATCGTCCACTCCGTCGCTGTGGACCGGACGGGCAGGTCGAGCAGGACGGACACGGGGCGCATGCCGGCCCTCTCGTCCGACCGCACGAGCAGGGTGCCCCGCCGTGCGCTCGAGGTCCAGTGCACGCGACGCAGGTCGTCGCCCTCGCGGTAGTCGCGCAGGTTCGCGTCGTCCGTCGAGGGAGAGCGCGCCCCGAGCGCGACGCGGTCGGGCTCCCCGACGAGGACGTCGGACGGGGCCGGCAGGGCGACGACGGCGGGCCACACGGCCACCCGCGACTCGGTGCCGAGCGTCGCCCGCGACCGGGCGAGGCCGAAGACGTCGGAGCGGGTGACCACGAGGGGTCCGAGCGGCCAGCGGCCGCGCTGCGTCGCGCGGACGGGATAGCGGACGACGGCGTGGTCGGGGCCGCGCGCGACGCGGGCCCGCAGGG
>JAEWEJ010000307.1 GCA_023389455.1 Actinomycetes bacterium
TCGCCCGGCTGCCGGTCTCCGCGGCCCTGCCTGCCCTGCGCCGGGCTGCGCGGCCCGCGGTGCCTGCCCCGGCGGACCTCGACGAGCGGGCCGGTGCCACCGTGCCGGAGGGCACCGACCCCGCGCCGCACCGTCGCCTGCGCCCCTCGATGCTGTTCCTCGTGGCGCTGGTCGCCGCGGTCGCCCTCGAGAACGCCACGACCTACTGGGCCGCCGACCTCGTGGTCACCCGGACCGACGCCGGTCCCGGCATCGCGACGGCCACCACCGCCGGGCTCGTCGCGGGCATGTCCGCGATCCGCTTCGTCACCGGGCCGCTGTCGCTGCGGATCGCGCCGGTCCACGTGCTCGCCGCGTCGTTCGTCGTCGCCATCGGCGGGTGGGCCGTGCTGTGGACCGCCACGGACGCCCGGGTCGCCCTCGCCGGGCTCGTGCTCGCCGGCATCGGCTACGGCGCCCAGTACCCGCTGTCCATCGCCCTGCTGCTCGCGGTCACCCCGGGGCACGGCGACCGGGCCCAGGCGCACGCGACGCTCGCCGGTGCGCTCGCGCTCGGCGTGGCGCCGTTCCTGCTGGGGGCCCTGGGCGACGCCGTGGGCCCGCACCTCGCGTTCCTCGTCGTCCCGGTGCTCGCACTCGCGGGCGCGCTGGCCGCTGCCGCGGGTGGGCGGCTGGCCCGCCGGGACGGTCCCGCGAGCGTCCTGGCCCGTGCCTGACCGGCCGCCGGCGGGTACGGGGCGCACGGCGGTGCGACGAACGTCACCGACGTCGGTCGTCCAGCCGGGGCCGGCGGACGACGATGCTCCTGCCATGCCCTCCGTCGCGTCCCTCGTGCGCCCGCGGCTCGTCCGTGACCGCCTCACCGTCGGCCTCTACACCCCGTTCGTGGTGTGGGGCTGGCTGCTGTACTCCTTCAACCCGTCGGTCCCGCTGCTCGCCGACGAGCTCGGGGTGAGCGCGGCGCAGGCGGGGCTGCACGGCACGGCGATGGCCGTCGGCGGTCTGGTGGCCGCACCGGTGACGCCGCGCGCGGTCCGTCGCGCGGGACGTCGCGGCACTGCCGTGGGTGCCACGCTGCTCGTCGCCCTCGGCGTCGCGGCGCTGCTGCTCGGGCCCACGCTTCCGTGGACGCTCGCGGGGATGCTCGTCACCGCGTTCGGCGGCAACGTGATGATCGCCTCGTCGCAGGTGGGCCTGGCGCAGCACACCGGCCCCGCGGCGTCCGCGGCGATCACCGAGGCCAACGGCGTCGGCTCGTCCGTCGGCCTGCTGGGACCGCTCGCCGTCGGTGCCTGCGTCTCGCTGGGGTGGGGGTGGCGTCCCGGGGTCGCCGTCACCATCGCGCTCGCGGTCCTGACGGCGGTCGTCGTCGGCCGGCTCCCGCACTCCGTGGCGCTGCCGCGCCGTCGTGGCGGCGCGGTCGCCCCGGCGGACGGCGTGGTCGAGCCGGCGGCCGGGTCCGTGACGACAGACGACACCGCACGCGCCGACGAGGGTGGCACGGCAGGGCGGGGCCCCGCGCGTCTCGCTGCCGGCCTGTTCCTCACGTGCGTCGTGGCGGCCATCGGCCTGGAGAACGCGACGACGTACTGGGCCACCGACCTCGTGCTGTCGCGCACCGACGCCGGCGCGGGGATCGCCACGGCGACCACCGCCGGGCTCGTCGCCGGCATGTCGGCCATGCGGTTCGTCGTCGGCCCGCTGTCGTTGCGCCTGCACCCGGCGCACCTGCTGGGCGCGTCGTTCGGCATCGCCCTCGTGGGCTGGGCCGTGCTGTGGACGGCCACGGACGTGCGCGTGGCCCTCGTCGGCCTCGTCGTCGCCGGGTTCGGCTACGGCGCGCAGTACCCGCTGTCGGTGTCGCTGCTGCTGGCGGCGTCCCCGGGCCAGGGCGACCGCGCGCAGTCCCGCGCGACGCTCGCCGGTGCGCTCGCCATCGGTGTGGCGCCGTTCCTGCTGGGCGCGCTCGCGGACGCGTTCGGCACCCACCTGGCGTTCCTCGTGGTGCCGGTGCTCGCCGTGCTCGGTGGGGTCGTCGCGTTCCTCGGGGCGCGCGTCGTGCAGCGGCCCACCGTGCGCTGAGGGACGTCGGCACCGGCGCCGCCTGGGAGGATGAGGGCGTGTCCCACCCCGACGTGCAGACCGTCACCGACCGCGACGACCCTCGGCTGACCGACTACGTCGGCCTCACGGACGTCGCCCTGCGCACCCGCGTCGAGCCGGCGACCGGCCTGTACATCGCCGAGAGCTCCACGGTGCTCGGGCGGGCGCTGCGCGCGGGCCACCGGCCGCGGTCCGTGCTGATCGCGCCGCGCTGGCTGCCGGACCTCGAGGCGATGCTCGCCGAGGTGCCCGGTGACGACGCGGTACCGGTGTACGTCGCGGAGGACCCCGTGCTCGAGGCCATCACCGGCTTCCACGTGCACCGGGGCGCGCTCGCGGCGATGCACCGGCCCGTGCTGCCGTCCGTCGCGGACGTGCTGGCCGGCGCGCGCGGGGGTGCCGGGGCGCGGCGTGTCGCGGTGCTCGAGGACCTCGTCGACCACACCAACGTCGGCGCGGCGTTCCGGTCGGCCGCCGCGCTCGGCGTCGACGCCGTGCTCGTCACACCGCGCTGCGCGGACCCCCTGTACCGACGGTCGGTGCGCGTGTCGATGGGCACGGTGCTGCAGGTCCCGTGGACGCGCATCGACCCGTGGCCCGAGGGCGTCGCCACGCTGCGGGCGGCAGGCTTCGTCACGGCGTCCCTCGCGCTGTCCGACGACTCCGTCCCGCTCGACGACCTCGCCGCCGACCCGCCCGAGCGGCTCGCGCTCGTGCTCGGCACCGAGGGTGACGGGCTCAAGCCGGCCACGATCGCCGCGGGCGACCTGACGGTGCGGATCCCGATGGCCGGGGGAGTCGACTCGTTGAACGTCGCGGCAGCCGCCGCCGTGGCGTTCTGGGCCGTGCGGGTCTGACGGGGCCGCCCGACGGGTCGGGACGACGGGCCCGGACGGCGGCCCGGACGGCCAGCCCGGACGCCGGGACCGCGCGACGGTCCGCGGGCGACCGGCCCAGGTCCGCTCAGGACCCGTCGCGCAGGTCGCCCAGCCGGGTCGGGGTGAAGGCGATCCGGTCGAACGTCACCGTGCAGCCGTCACCGGTGGGGGACTGACCCTCGAGGCCGACGGTGACGGCCCCGGTCGGGTCCTCCAGCGTGAAGTGCCGGACCAGCTCCCACCGCTGCCCGTCGAGCGACGCGTGGTACGCGTAGGCCGCGCCGATCCGGGACACGCGCAGCCACACCTGGTCGCCGTCGACCGCGAAGCCGTTCGCGTCGTCGGAGACGCCCCGGGTGACGACCGAGACGATCAGCGGGACGCCGTCGGGCGAGTACTCGAAGCAGAGCTTGCCCCAGTGGCGGTCGTCGACCCGCAGCAGCAGGACGCCGGCGTCGAACGTCGAGACGAAGCCGACGGTCACGCGCGCGACGAGCTGGAAGTCGCCGGCGGGCGGGCGGCCCATCAGCGTGGGGGCGTCGAGGACGGCCTCGGAGTCGAAGGACATCCCGTCCCGCGGGTCGATGAAGATGTCCGTGCGCGGCGGGGCGGTGGTCCTCACCGCTCCCGACTCCTCGTCCACGACCCACGACGACCCGTCCGAGGGGACCAGCGCGAAGGGGACGGCGGGGACGTGCAGCGGGGTGGTCATCGGGGTTCTCCTGGATCGGGTGGTCAGCCGCGTCGTCGACGGTGGTGACGAGGCCGTGCGCCAGCATCGCACCCCCCGGCGTGATCCCGGGCAGCGGGTGGGTGTGCCCCGTGTCGTCCGTGTCCGGGGGGACCGTCACTGGCCGATGCGGCCGTCGATGCGCTCGCGCAGCAGGTCCGCGTGCCCCAGGTGGCGCGCGTACTCCTCGATCAGGTGGACGAGGACCTCGCGGAGCTCGGGCTGCGACGGCCCGCGCCCGCGCGTGCCGAGGTCGGGGGCCGCGTCGACGAACCGCTCGGCGTGCTCCACCTCACCGTGCCAGCGTCGCCAGGCGTCCGCGACGTGCTCCTCGTCGCCCGTCGCGTCGAGGAACGCGATCGTGGCGGACCCGCGGTAGTGCCGCTCCGGCCGCTCGCCGGCCATGACGATGCGGAACCAGTACTGCTCGACCTCCGCGAGGTGCCGCACGATGCCCAGCAGCGACATGTCCGACGGCGGCACGGACCGCAGCGCCAGCTGCTCGGGCGTCAGCCCCTCGCACTTCAGCCCCAGGGTGAGCCGACGGTCGCGCAGGTACCGCACGAGGACGGCGCGCTCCCCGGAGGCCGGGCCCCCGGCCTCGCGCGGGTCGTCCTGCGGCGCGACCCACATGTCCTCCCAGCCGAACGCCCGCTCGGGCTGCTGACCGGCCATGTGCCACCCCCGCATGGATCGAGCCTCCTCGCACGCTAGCGGTGCGACGGGTGGGCGGCACCCGTGCGGCGGCGTCAGGCGATCGCGAGCCCGTCGACCACCTCGACGCCCGGCGCCCGGACCAGCAGCGCGCCGGGCAGCGCGATCTTGGAGCGGCGCACGCCGCTGCCGATGATGACGGTGCCGCCGGCGGCCGGGTCGTCGGCGGCGACGCCCGCGTCGGCGAGCACCCGGTACCCGGCGGGCAGCCCCAGCGGCGTGATGCCGCCGTACTCCATCTGCGACTCGGCCGTCGCGCGGTCCATCGGCAGGAACGACGCCTTGCGCACGTCGAGCAGGCGCTTGACGGCGTTGTTGACGTCGGCACGCGTCGTGGCGCGCACGAGGCACGCGGCGGTGCGCTCCTCGCCCGCACGCCGGCCCGCGACGAGCACGCAGTTCACCGACGCGGACAGCGGCAGGGCGTACGCCTCGGTCATGGCTGCGGTGTCGGCCAGGTCGGGGTCGATGGCGGCGACGAGGACGGCGTCGGCGACGGCCGGGTCGACGGCCGCCCACCCGCTGACCGCGGCGTGCGTGCTCGCGGCCAGCAGGTCGGGGCGGTCGACGGCCCGCTCCCAGGTGAGCGTCCCGAGGGCGGTGGTGGTCATGCGCGGCAGGCTACCCCCGGACCCGCTCAGCGCTGGTACGTCCCCATGAGGACGGCGCGCGCGAGGGTGTGGAACACCAGGACGCAGCTGGCGGCACCCGGCGGGGTGTCCGGCGTCAGGCCGAGGTCCGCCGTGTCGAGCGCGTGCACGACGGCGTAGTAGCGGTGCACCTGGTCCCCGGGCGGGGGCGCGGCACCCACGTACCCCGCGACGCCGTCGTCGCCGCGCAGCTGGAACGCACCCGCGGGCAGACCCGCGCCGTCGGGGCGCCCGGCGCCGGTGTCGAGGGACGTGACGTCGGGGCCGAGGCCCAGCACGGTCCAGTGCCACCACCCGGCGACGCCCGGTGCGTCCGGGTCGAACACGTTGACCGCGAACCCGGCGGTCTGCTCGGGGAAGCCGGACCACGCCAGCTGGGGCGAGACGTTGCTCCCGTCCGGGGTGTTGGCGTGCACGTCCGGGATCCGGGCGCCGTGCACCCAGTCCGTGCTGGTGAGGGTGAAGGTCGGGACGGGGGGCAGCAGCGCGTACGGCTCGGGGGCGACAGGACGCGTCAGGGACGTGGGCACGGGAACCTCCGGTCGGCCCCGGCGCCGGTGGCCGGGGGTCAGCCCATCGTGCTGGTGTCCAGGGTGCGGCGCACGTGCGCGCGCGCGTGCGCCAGCGCGTCGTCCAGGTGGTCGAACAGGTGGCGCTCGTCGGCGAGCGCGTCGATGACCCCGAGGCTCTCCGCGAGCCGTCGGTGCTCGGGGCGCAGCCCCTTGAGCAGGACGACGATGCCGCGCCGCCGCAGGTCGTCGATGATCTCGACCAGCGCGTTGGCGCCGCTCGCGTCGAGCACGCGCACGTTGCCCAGCCGCAGCACCACGACGCGCACGTCACTGACCAGCGCGAGCTCGTCGAGGAACCGGCGCACGTCGGCGAAGAACAGCGCGCCGTCGATGCGGTAGACCGCGATGTGCTCGTGCAGCAGGGTGCGCTCCGCGTCCGTGGTGAGGCGCTCCCGCGACTCCTCGTCCTCGTCCGGCAGCGGCTCGCGGTGCAGACCGCTGCTGCGCGCGATCGCGCGCAGCGCGAGCACCGCCGCCACCGCGACGCCCACCTCGACGGCCATGACCAGGTCGAACACGACGGTCACCGCGAGCGTCACGCAGAACACCAGGGCACCGGAGCGCCCGGACCGGCAGATGGCGCGCGCGGTCGGCAGGTCGACCATGCGGGCGGCGGTGACGAGCAGCACGCCGGCCAGGGCGGAGAGCGGGATGCGCCCGACCAGGGGGCCGGCGAGGTAGATGATCGCGGCCAGCACGAGGGCGTGCGTGAGGGCGGCGACCCGGGTGCGCCCGCCGGCACGGACGTTGACGGCGGTGCGGGCGATCGCCCCGGTCGCCGGCAGGCCGCCGAACAGGCCCGACGCGACGTTGGCCAGGCCCTGGCCGAACAGCTCGCGGTTGGGGCGGGTGCGCTCGATGTCGTCGGCCATGCCGTCGGCGACGCGCGCGGACAGCAGCGACTCCAGGGCGGCGAGCGCCGCCACCGCGAGGGCTGCGGAGAACAGTGCGCTGGTGGTGGCCACGTCGACCACGGGGAGCTGCGGGCCGGGCAGGGAGTCGGGCAGGACGCCGATGCGGTCGACGTCGAGCCGCGCGACCTCGGCGACCAGCGTGGCGAGCACGACGGCCACCAGGGAGGCGGGCAGGCCCTTGTGCAGCCGGGGCAGCACGACCATGACGGCCACGACGAGGGCGACGAGGGCGAGCGGCGCGACGGCCTGCGACCAGTCGGTGGCGCCGATCGTCTGCAGCGCGACGAGGCCCGCGTTCTCGCCCTCCGCGCGCGGCGTGTCGAGGGCGAGCGGCACCTGCTGCAGCGCGATGACGACACCGATGCCGCAGGTGAACCCTTCGACGACGGGCCAGGGGATGTAGGCGACGAGGCGGCCGATCCCCAGGACGCCGGCCAGCAGCACGATCCCGCCGGCCATGATCGCGACGACGGGCACGGCCTCGGCGCCGTGCCGGGCGACCACGGGCAGCAGGACGACCGCCATGGCGCCGGTGGGTCCGCTGACCTGCAGGTGCGACCCGCCGAACGCGGCGGCCACGGCGCCGGCGACCACGGCGGTGACGAGCCCGGCGGCGGCGCCGAGCCCGGAGGAGACGCCGAACCCGAGGGCGAGCGGCAGGGCGACGATGGCGACGGTGAGCCCGGCGATCAGGTCGTGCCGCCACGAGCGCGGCAGGTCGGCGTAGTCGGAGCGGTGGGGGGCGAGCGCGTGCAGGCGTCGCCGGGCGGCCGGCACGAGGGTGTCGAGGCTCATGTCAGGCGTCGGTGCCGGGGCCGGCGGGGGACGCGGGCGCGGTGGCGTCGGACGTGTCGTCGAGCCGGTCCCGGTGGCGCGTCGCCGCGTCGACGAGGACGTCGCGTGCGGCGTTGAGCATGTCGGCGACGGCCGGCAGCGCGAGCGCGTAGTGCACGGCGTTGCCGGTGCGGTGCGCGGTCACGACGCCGGCCCGGCGCAGCACGGCCAGGTGCTGGGACAGGTGCGAGGCCTCGAGGCCGAGCTCGGCCAGGAGCTCGCTGACCTGCCGGTCGCGGACGACGAGCAGCTCCAGGGTGCGGACCCGGACGGGGTGGGCGAGCGCCTTGAAGAGGTCGGCCTTCACGTCCGCCAGGGGACGGTCGACGCCGAGGGCGTGCAGAGGCACGATGGCTCCGGGATGACGATGTGATGAAGTCATCAAATGGTAGCGCCGCCTTCCGTGGTGCGGAGCCGACGTCGCGGCGCGCGCGACGTCACCCCGCTGACGCCCACGCTGCCCTCAGCCCACGTCCCCACGACCGGGGCGACGACGGTCGCGCTTGACCGACGCCCGCTGCTGCTTCGCCTCGAGGCGTCGCCGCTGCGACCCGCGCGTCGGCCGCGTCGCCCGTCGCGCGGGCCCGGGCGGGGCGAGGGCGTCGGC
>JAEWEJ010000320.1 GCA_023389455.1 Actinomycetes bacterium
GGCGTGCGTGGGTGGTGCCCGCGCTGGACCCCGCCGTGTGCCAGGCGGGGACGCACAGCGCGACGGCGAGCACGCCGGCCATGGCGGCGCAGGCCAGGAGGACGGGGGCCGGCGCCCCGGGGCCCACGCGGTACCCGGCCTCGGCGAGCTCCGGGGCCCGGACGAGCAGCCCGAGCGCCCCCTGCGCGAGCCACGGGGACACGAGCCACGTGACGGCGGCCAGCCCGAGCGCCTCCAGGACGACGGCCGACCGGAGCTGGCCCGGTGACGCACCGCGCGCGGCCAGCAGCTCGTTCTGCGCGGCACGTCGCTCGGCGAGCAGCCGCGCGCCGAGCAGCATCACGGTGGTCGCCAGGGTCGCCAGCAGCAGCCCGGTGGTCGTGACGCCGGCGCTCGTGACGACGACCTCCCGCCACGTCGCGTCGACGGTCGCCCCGACCGACGTCCGCAGCCGTCCGTCAGCCAGCGGCCGCAGCCGCTCGGAGAGGATCGCGGGGCCGTCGCGCACCGTCCGGCGCAGCTCGGCGACCGCGGCGCGGGACGCCTCACCCAGGCGCGGCGTCGCCAGCAGGTACGCCGTGTCGACGGTGCCGCTCCCGTCGAGCACCGACGGGTCGACGACCATCGGGCCCCAGGCCGTCGTCGTCAGCCGGCCGCCGCTGCCCGGCACGTTCTGGAACGGGTCGGTGCCCGCCCCGCGCAGCCGGTCGGGGAACCAGTCCTCGGCCGGGCCGGCCGCCTCGTACGTCCCGACGACGGACCAGACGACGGGCTGGCCCTCGGCCCACGTGCTGACCTCGACCCGGGAGCCCGGCACCCAGCCGTTCGCCGCCGCGGCGACCTGCGGCACGCTCACCTCGACCACACCGTCGTCACCGCTCGTCGGCTGCGGCCAGCGCCCGTCGAGCAGACGCACCAGGTCGTCCGAGCGGGGCAGCGCCGCCAGGTACGCCAGGTGGGAGGGTTCGTCGTCCGGCCGTGGCACCCGGAGCCAGGAGCCGATCGACCAGGTCTCGAGGTCGGTCGGCACGTCACCCGTGATCTCGGCGAGCGCCTCCCGGGCCGTGTCGACGACCGCCCCGGCGTCCTCGCGCTGCACCCACAGGGTGGCGTCGAGCCGCACGTCCTGCGTGTCCAGGCGGCCCAGCGCGGCGGGGACCGCGTCGGTCCGGGCCAGGTGCAGCAGCCCTGCGAGCAGCCCCACGAGGGTCGTCGCGGCGACGGCGACGACCGTCACCATCGCGACCACGGGTGCCTGGTCGCGCAGGCGCCCGCGCACCAGCTGCCACCGCCACCCGCTGCCGGCCCTCCTGCGTCGCGCCACGTCGCGCCCCCGTGCCGGTCGTCGCGTCAGCCGTCGGCGAGCCGGCCGTCGGCCAGGTGGACCACCCGGTCCGCCAGCGCGACCATCACCGGGTCGTGGGTGGAGACGATGGCCGTCATGCCCTCGGCCTCGACGACCGCCCGGATGAGCGCCATGACCGCCCGCCCGGTCTCGGAGTCCAGCTGGCCGGTGGGCTCGTCCGCGATGAGCAGGCGGGGGGAGTTGGCCAGCGCCCGGGCGATCGCGACGCGCTGCTGCTGCCCGCCGGAGAGCTGGCCGGGACGCTGCTTGGCGTGCGGGCCCAGCCCCACGAGGTCGAGCAGCAGCTCGACCCGCGCCTCGCGCTCCGCGACGGGTGTGCGCAGCATCCGCAGGGGCACGCCCACGTTCTCCGCGGCCGTGAGGACGGGCACGAGCCCGAAGGTCTGGAAGACGAACGCGACGACGTCGCGACGCAGGGACACCAGGCCGCGCTCGTCGAGCGACGACACCTCCTGGCCGGCCACCTCGACGCGCCCGCCGTCCGGCCGGTCGAGGCCGCCGATGGTGTTGAGCAGCGTGGTCTTGCCGGAGCCCGAGCGCCCGACGAGGGCCACGAGCTCGCCCGCGCCCACCTCAAAGGACACGTCGCGCAGCGCGTGCACGGCCGCGTGGCCGGACCCGAACGTGCGCGAGACGTGCTCCACGCGCACGAGCGGCGGCCGGCTGCCGGGGGTGGTCCCTGCCGCGGCGGCGGTGGTGGCGGTCATCGGGCTCTCCGTCCGTGTCCGGGGTGGTTCGCCGCCGCGCCCGGCCGGGACGTCGCGCGGGTGGTCGCCGGTGCCCCGACGGGGTCGTCGTGCCCGGGGCGGACCGCGATGTGCGACTGCTCGAGGGTGAGCCGTACCCGGCCGACCAGCTCGAGGGTGTCGCGGTACTCCCGCGGCAGCTGGACGCGCCCCGCACGGTCGAGGACGGCGAACTCCTCCGCCACCTCGTGCTCCGTGCCGTCCTCGCGCGTCGCGGTGCGGCGCAGCACCTCCGAGCTCGTGCGCCCGTCGCGGATGGCGACCGTGCGCTGCACGTGGTCGCTGACGCCGGGGTCGTGCGTGACGACGACCACGGTCGTGCCCAGGTCGCGGTTGACCGCCCGCATGGCCTCGAGGACGTCCGCGGAGGTCGCGGTGTCGAGCTCACCGGTCGGCTCGTCCGCGAACAGCACGCGCGGGGCGTTGGCCAGGCCCACCGCGATCGCCACCCGCTGCTGCTCGCCGCCGGACATCTGCCCGGGGCGGCGGTCCGCGCAGTACGCCACGCCGAGCACGTCGAGCAGGGCGTGGGCCTCGGTGCGCCGCTGCCTGCGGGGCCGCCCGGCCAGCGACATGGGCAGCGCGACGTTCTCGGACGCCGTCAGGTACGGCACGAGGTTGCGTGCCGTCTGCTGCCACACGAACCCGACGGTGGAGCGGCGGTACTCGACGCGCTCGCGGGCGGTCATCGTCATGAGGTCCCACTCGCCGACGCGGACGTTGCCGGCGGTCGGGACGTCCAGCCCGGACAGCACGGACAGCAGGGTCGACTTCCCGGAGCCGGACGCGCCGACGACCGCGATCATCTCGCCCTCGTCCACCAGCAGGTCCAGGCCCTGCAGGGCCTGCACCTCGATCCCCTCCGACTGGTAGATGCGCACGAGGGACTCGCACACGATCAGGGACGTCCGGCCGTACGCCTCGGGGCGTGCGCGCGCACGTTCCTCCAGCGTCGCCAGGCTCGTCCGGGGCGCGTCCTGCACCGTCGACCGGTCCTCCATGGCCTGCTCCGTCCTCGTCATCGTTCGCCCACCCGCAGCACTTCCCCGAGCCTGTCCCGACGTCGCACGGCCTGCTCGACCGCGATGGCCACGACGAGGGCCACGACCAGCGCGGCGACCGCCATGGCGACCGGCCACCACGCGAGGACGATCGTCGCCCCGCCCGGCTCGGCCGTCAGCAGCCGCAGCCCGAGCGACTGCCCGACCAGCAGCGGCAGCCCGAGCCCGATCACGCAGCCGCCCAGCAGGCTGCCGAGCACCAGCGGGGCCAGCTCGCCCAGCGTGGCCCAGCGTGCCGTGCGGGCGTCGAGGCCGAGGGTGCGCAGCGCCGACAGCGTCCGTCCCCGCTCGCGTGCGGTCGCCACGACGACGAGCACGAGGGCGAGCACGGCCAGCGCGGCCAGCGCACCGGCGGCCGCCAGGAACGTGCTGGTCATCGCCGACGGCACGGCGGAGGCCGACCAGGCGGCGTGCCACCCGTCACGGGTCGTGACGACCAGCCCCGACGTCGGCTCCGGCGCGATCTGCTCGGACTCGACCGCCGCGCCGGCGCCGGGGCCCGCGACCCACGCGCGGTCGACCCGCGGCTCCTGCGCGGCGACGGCGGCCAGCGTCCGGCGGTCCACGACGACCAGGCCGTCGTCCGTGCCGCCGCGCAGCGACGCGCGGGCGTCCAGCGGCGGCGCACCGCGGTCCGGGACGAGGTCGGTGCTGCCGCGCACGTCGAGACGGATCGAGGCGTTGAGGGCCGTCATGATCTCCTCGGTCCCCTCCGTGCGGGCCTTCGCGAGCAGGTCGCCGCCGACGAGCGCCGGCACCGTGCCGTCCGGGCCCGGCTCGGCGAGGCCGGACAGCCCTTCCACCTCGGGCAGGCCCTGCGCCTCGCGGACCGCGGCGAGCTCCACCGCGTCGACGACCAGGAGCGTCGCGGTCAGCCCCGTGCGGGCGCCGAACGCCCGCTTGCCGACCTGCGCGCCGGTCGCCACGGCGGTGACGCCCGGCGCAGCCGTGAGCCGGTCGAGGAGCTCGTCACCCCCGGCCGCGGTCAGGGCGCCGTCGATGCGGACCGCTGCGCCCACGAGCTCGTCGGCGGCCGTGTGCTGACCGGTGCGCACGGTCTGCACGAGCGTGCCGCACAGCACGACGAGGGCGACGGCCACGGTGACGGTGAGCAGGGGCGTGACGGCGGTCGTCGCGCCGTGCGCCCGGGCCACCGCGAGCGGGGCCGCCAGGCCCCGGGACCGGCCCGCCCAGCGTCCCGCGGCCCGGACGGCGGC
>JAEWEJ010000349.1 GCA_023389455.1 Actinomycetes bacterium
CCGCTGCCCTTCGAGAAGTGGCTGGAGGTCGTCCCGTGAGCACGGTGTCCGTGCGCCCCGAGGGCGCCCGTCCCGGCGGTGCCGGCCCCGACCACGCCCGGCCCGCCGCCGACGTCCCGGGCGACCCGACGGCGCTGGCCGACCTCCGGGTCGTGCCGGCGCGCCACCCGGGCCGCTGGCTCGCGACCGGGGGCGTCGGCGTGCTGCTCGCGATGGTCGTCAGCTCGCTGGTCACCAACGACCGCTGGCAGTGGGACGTGGTCGCGACCTACCTCGCGTGGCCCTCGGTGATCGAGGGCGCGTGGGCGACGATCCGGCTGACGGCCGTCGCCTCCGTGGTCGGCTTCGCGCTGGGCACGGTCCTCGCCCTGATGCGGCTGTCGCCGTCCCCGCTGCTGCGGTCGGTCTCGTGGGCGTACACGTGGGTCTTCCGCTCGGTGCCGCTGCTCCTGCAGCTCCTGCTCTGGTACAACCTCGCCTACCTGTACCCGTACCTGGGGCTGGGTGTCCCGTTCGGCCCGCAGCTCGTCTACCTCGACACGCTCTCGGTCATCGACAAGTTCTGGGCCGCGATCCTCGGGCTCGGGCTGTCGCAGGCGGCGTACTCGGCGGAGATCGTGCGCGCCGGGGTCCTGTCCGTCGACCAGGGCCAGCAGGAGGCGGCCGCGTCGCTCGGCATCCCGCGCCGGCGCCAGATCAGCCGCATCGTCCTGCCGCAGGCCATGCGGTCGATCGTGCCGACCGCGGTCAACGAGGTCATCGGACTGCTCAAGGGCACGTCGATCGTGTACGTGCTCGCGTACGGCGAGCTGTTCTAC
The DNA here is from genome assembly GCA_023389455.1 of Actinomycetes bacterium. Classification (GTDB taxonomy): domain Bacteria; phylum Actinomycetota; class Actinomycetes; order Actinomycetales; family Cellulomonadaceae; genus Cellulomonas. The sequence goes on from JAEWEJ010000349.1 coordinate 819, forward strand.
ATCGTGTCGGTCATCTACGGGCGCAACGGGCGCGTCGTGCCGCTGCTCATCGTGGCGTCGATCTGGTACCTGGCGCTGACCACCCTCATCACGGTCGTGCAGTACTACGTCGAGCGGCACTACGCCAAGGGCGCGGTGCGGACGCTGCCGCCGACCCCGGTGCAGCGTGCCCGGTGGACGCTCGCGGTTGCGGCTGCGCGCCTCACCGGCCGTCCCGTCCCGCCGGGCGTGCCGCCCGCCTACGCGGCGCGCGCCCGGGTCGGGGTCCTGACCCGCACCGCCCGCGACGTCCCGGCGCGCGACGGGGGTGCGGCGTGAGCGCGGCGACGGTCGGCCTCCTCGAGGTCCACGGCGTGCACAAGGCGTACGGCACGCTCGAGGTGCTGCACGACGTGTCGCTGACGGTCCGGCCCGGCACGGTCACGGCGGTCATCGGCCCGTCGGGGTCGGGCAAGTCGACGCTGCTGCGCGCGATCAACCACCTCGAGAAGGTCGACCGCGGGTTCGTCGCCCTCGACGGCGAGCTCATCGGGTACGTGCGCCGGGGAGACACGCTGCGCGAGCTCAAGGAGCGCGAGATCCTCGCCCAGCGCACGCGCATCGGGTTCGTCTTCCAGAGCTTCAACCTGTTCCCGCACCTCACGGCGCTCGAGAACGTCGTCGAGGCACCGGTGTCCGCGCAGGGTCGACGCCGCGAGGACGTCGAGCCGCAGGCCCGTGCGCTGCTGGCCCGCGTCGGCCTGGCGGACCGGGCGGACGCCCGCCCGCGGCAGCTGTCCGGTGGTCAGCAGCAGCGTGTCGCGATCGCCCGCGCGCTGGCGCTGCGCCCGGCGGTCCTGCTCTTCGACGAGCCGACGTCGGCCCTCGACCCGGAGCTCGTCGGCGAGGTCCTCGACGTCATCCGCGACGTCGCACGCACCGGCACCACCCTCGTCGTCGTGACCCACGAGATCGGCTTCGCCCGCGAGATCGCCGACCAGGTGGTCTTCATGGACGGCGGCGTGGTCGTCGAGCAGGGCACGCCCGCCGACGTCCTCGACCGCCCGCGCCACGACCGCACCCGGGCCTTCCTCCAGAAGGTCCTGTGACCCCCGCGTCGTCCCGACGCACGACCTGAAAGGCAGCACCGTGAACCTCAGGACCTGGCGCGTCGACCGCGCGCTCGCCGCCCTCGCCGCCGTCCCGCTGCTGGCGCTGACGGCGTGCGCCGGCGTGAGCACCGCGGCCCCCACGGCCGCCCCGGAGGCCACGCTCGCGGAGGCGGCGCCGCAGGCGGCGGGCCTGACGGTCAGCACGAGCCCGGAGCAGGACCGCATCCGGACCACGCGGTCGGCCGAGGCGGTCGCGCTGCTGCCCGCCGACTGGGCCCGGAAGGACGAGATCGTCGTGGCGGTCAGCGCGGGCGCCGCCCCACCGCTGGGCTTCCTCGCGGACGACGACGAGACGCCCATCGGCAACGAGACGGACATCGCGCAGCTCGTGGCCGACGCACTCGGCAAGGACCTGCGCCTGGAGGTCAGGGCGTGGGCCGACTGGCCGCTCGCGCTGCAGTCCGGCGCCGTCGACGCGGTCGTCTCCAACGTCACCGTCACCGAGGAGCGCAAGGAGACGATCGACTTCTCGACGTACCGCGACGACGAGCTCGGCTGGCTGGTCCGCACGGGCTCGCCGATCACGTCCATCACGACGCGCGAGGACATCGCGGGCAAGGTCGTCGCGGTCGGCTCCGGCACCAACCAGGAGAAGATCGTCCTCGAGTGGGACCGCCTGAACCAGGCCGACGGCCTCGAGCCGATCGGCGGCCCGGAGTACTACGAGCAGTTCTCCGACGCGCTGCTGGCCGTGCAGTCCGGGCGCATCGACACGTACATCGGCCCCAACGCCTCGCTCGCGTACCAGGCCGCGGTCTCGCCCGACGACCTGGCCGTGGTCGGCACGCTCAACGGCGGCTGGCCCGCGACCGCGCAGATCGCCGTGGCGACGCGGAAGGGCGCAGGTGCGGCCGAGGCGGTCACCGCGGCGATCAACCACGCGATCGCCGACGGCAGCTACGGCGAGGTCCTCGCGCGCTGGGGGCTGACGTCCGAGGCGGTCGACGAGTCGCTGACCAACCCGCCCGGCCTGCCGAGGACCGAGTGAGGCCCGCAGCCGTCCGGGGTGCCCTCGCGGCACCCGGCCGTCCACCCGTGCCCGACGCCACCGAGGAGGCGAGCCGATGACCGAGCACGTGGACCACCTGGTGGTGGGCGGCGGCGTGATGGGCTCGGCCGCGGCCTGGCAGCTCGCCCGCCGGGGACGCGACGTGGTGCTGCTGGAGCGGTTCGGACCGGGGCACACGCACGGTGCGTCGCACGGGACGACCCGCATCTACCGCACCACGTACGCCGAGCCCGAATACCTCGACCTCGCGCAGGAGGCGCTGCGGCTGTGGCGGACGGTCGAGGCGGAGACCGGCGTCGGGCTGCTCGACGTCACCGGCGGCGTCAGCCACGCGGCCGCCGGCACGGCCTCGGTCGCCCGGACGCAGGCCGTCGCGGCGGCGCTCGCCGCGCGCGGCGTCCCGCACGCC
>JAEWEJ010000400.1 GCA_023389455.1 Actinomycetes bacterium
GTCCGCGCCCGGTGCCGCGCAGGACTGGCTGGCCGCCACGGGCCGCACCGGCGGGGGTGGCGCGGCCGACGCCGTGACGGCCGGTGCGTCGCTGACCCCGTTCTTCGCCGCGGCGGGCTCCGGGCGCCGCTGGCGGCACGCCCCCACCGACCTGCTGGTCGCGCTCGTGACCGCACGCTCCCCGCAGGCCCCGGACTACGCCGACGCGCTGACGCACCTGGTGTCGGCGGCGTGCGACCTGGGCACCCCGGCCCTGGAGGTCGTCGCCGCGGCCTCGGTCACCGCGGCCGTCCAGCGCGCCGCCGCGCACGCCGCCGCCACCCCGCCCCTCCCCCCCGGCGGTCCTGCCCTGCCCGCCGCACCCGGCCCCCGGAGCACGATCGGCCCTCTCGACCTCGTCCCCCCGGGCCTCGAGGGACTCCTCGACGGGACGCAGGGCGCGCTGCCCACCTCCCCCGGTGCGGGCGGTCGACCCGACCCCGTGCCCCCGCCCGTCGGAGGTCCCGGACCCGGTGACGACGCGCCGGCCGCGAAGACCTTCGACGAGCTGCTGGCCGAGCTCGACGCGCTCGTCGGCCTGGACGGCGTCAAGCGGGAGATCCGCCAGCAGGCGCAGGTGCTGCGCGTCGAGCGGCTGCGCGCCGATGCCGGCCTGACCCGGCCCTCGCTCACCCGCCACCTCGTGTTCGTCGGCAACCCGGGCACCGGCAAGACGACGGTCGCCCGGCTCGTCGCCGGGCTGTACCGCGCGCTCGGGCTGCTGAGCAGCGGGCACCTGGTCGAGGTCGACCGCTCCGAGCTGGTCGCCGGCTACCTGGGGCAGACCGCGACCAAGACCACCGAGGTCGTCGCCACGGCCCTGGGCGGGGTGCTGTTCATCGACGAGGCGTACTCCCTGGCGGAGGACCAGTACGGCGCCGAGGCCGTGAACACCCTGGTCAAGGACATGGAGGACCACCGCGACGAGCTCGTCGTCATCGTCGCGGGCTACCCGCTGCCGATGGCCCGGTTCCTCACCACCAACCCGGGGCTCGAGAGCCGTTTCGCGACGACGATCGCGTTCGACGACTACACCGACGCCCAGCTGCGCGAGATCTTCGCGCTCGCCGCCCGCAAGGCCGACTTCGAGCCGTCGCCCGAGGCGCTCGACCTGGTCGAGCAGATCGTCGCCGCCCAGCCGCGGCACGAGGGCTTCGGCAACGGACGGCTCGCCCGGAACCTGCTCGACCGGGCGGTGCTGCGCCACGCGTGGCGGCTGCGCGACGTCGAGGAGCCGACGGTCGAGCAGCTGCGCACCCTGCTGCCGGAGGACCTGGCGACGGACGTCGAGGACGTCGCACCCGACCTGCCGGTCCCGCCGTCCGCAGCGGGCGCGGCCGACGTGCCGCCCGCCGGGGCCGCCGACGGGCCCACGCCCGACACCACCGTCGTCGACCCCGCCGCGGTCGACCCCACCGTCACCGAGGCCACCGTCACCGAGGCCCCCGTCACCGAGACCCCCGTCACCGAACCCGCTGCCGTCGACCCCGCCGTCACCGACACGGCCCGGCCCTCCGAGGAGCCCGTGTGACCACGACCGTCGCACCCCCGACCGCGCCGGTCTCGGCCGCGGACCCTGCCGCCCACGTGCCGCTGCACCCGACGAGCGGTCCGCGCTCGACGCCCGGCGGCCTGCGCCTGTGGGGCGCGGCCGCCGCCGTCGTCACCGTGCTCGTCGGGCTGCTGGCGCTGCTGGTCACCACGAACCAGGCCGCGGCCGTCACCGGCGTCCGGGACTCCGCGGCGCAGCTCGTCGGCCTGCAGGACGCCCGCAACCAGCTCGTCGCCGCGGACGCGGCGGCGACCACCGCGTTCCTCGTCGGCGGCCTCGAGCCCACCGACCTGCGCGGCACGTACGACGTCGCGGTCGACTCCGGAGCGCGCGCCCTCGCGCTGCTCGCCGCGAGCGGGCCCGACGGCGCCGACGGCCTGGCGGAGGTCACCGCGGACCTCACGACGTACACGGGGCTGGTCGAGCAGGCCCGGGCCAACAACCGGCAGGGCTTCCCGGTCGCCTCGGCGTACCTCGAGGAGGCGTCGACGGTGCTGCGCGAGGACATCGTCCCGGCGCTGGACACCCTGGTCGAGGCCGAGCAGGGCCGCGTCGACGGCGAGCTGACCACCGTCCGCACCGCCGCTCCCCTGCTGGTCGCCGCCGCCGTGCTCGCGCTCGTCGCCCTGGCGCTGGTCCAGGTCTGGGTCGCGCGACGCACCCGCCGGACGTTCAACGCCGGGCTGGTGGGCGCGACCGTGGCGGTGCTGCTCGTCGGCGTCGTCGGCGGCACGACGCTGGGCGGCACGTCCGCGGCGGTGGGCCGCACCCACGCCGGGCCGTACGCCGCCACGGTCGCCGCGTCGCAGGCGTTCGCCCTGGTCAACGACGCCCGGTCGATGGAGGCGTTCACGCTGATCCGCCGCGGCTCGGGCGCTGCGTACGAGGAGCTGTTCGTGGCGAACGTCGACGGGGCGCGCACGGCGCTGCAGAGCGACGGCGCCCGTCTGGACAGCACGCTGACCGACCGGCTGGACGCCTGGGTGACCGCGCACGCGCAGGTGCGCGAGCTGGACGACGCCGGCGACTGGGACGCCGCGGTCGCGCTGGTGACCAGCGAGGAGCCGACGGCCCCGCCCGCGCTGTTCGACGACCTGTCCGACGCGCTGGGCCGTGCGGTCGACGCGGGCGCCACGAGCGTCGCGGACGGTCTGCGCGGCCCCGCCGTCTGGGTGGGCTGGCTGCTGGCCGCGGTGGGCGCAGGTGGTGCCGTCGTCGCCTGGACCGGGCTGCGCGCCCGACGGGAGGAGTACCGATGAGGACACGCCTGAGGACACGTCCGGCGCACGCACCGTCCGGCCCCGCACGCGTGCGGCACCGCGCCGCCGGTGCGCTGGCCGCGGCCGCCCTCGTGGTCACGCTCGTCGGCTGCGCGACGCTGGCCGCCCCCGAGGCCGTCGTCGCGCAGGCCGCCCGCGCGGCCCCGGCCGCCCTGCCCGCGGCCGCCGCGTGCGAGGACGCCACGACGTCCTACGCACCGGACGCCGGCACGGCCGTCGCGCCCGGCTCCACGATGGACGCGATCCGGTCCCGCGGGTACCTGCTCGTGGGTGTCTCGGCCGACACCCTGCGCATGGGTGCCCGCAACCCGTTCACGGGGCAGATCGAGGGCTTCGACATCGACGTCGCACGGCAGGTCGCGCAGGCGCTCCTCGGTAACCCCGACGCGATCCGGTTCCGCGTCATCACGGCGGGCGACCGGATCCCGGTGCTGCAGGAGCACGAGGTCGACCTGGTCGCGCGCGCGTTCACCATGAACTGCGAGCGCTGGGCCGACATCGCGTTCTCCGCCGAGTACTTCACGGCCGGGCAGAAGGTGCTGGTCAGCACCGAGTCCGGCGCGACCGGCATCGAGGACCTCGCCGCGCAGCGGGTCTGCGCACCCGAGGGCACGACGACGCTCGAGCGGCTCGACGAGTACGACGTCGAGGCCGTGGGGGCGCGCACGCACTCCGCGTGCCTGGCGCTGTTCCAGCAGGGCCGCGTCGACGCCATCACGGGCGACGACACGGTGCTGGCGGGGTTCGTCGCGCAGGACCCCTACGCCCGCGTCGTCGGTGACGCGTTCAGCGCCGAGCCCTACGGCCTCGGGATCGCGGCCGACCAGGTGGACCTGGTCCGCTACGTCAACGCCGTCCTCGACGGCATGAAGGCCGACGGCACGTGGGCGCAGCTCTACGACCGCTGGCTGGGCGAGGCGCTGGGCCCGGCGCCCGCACCGCCGACGTCCGTGTACGGACGGTCGTGACGGCCCCCGTCATGGCTGCCGCGCCCACCGAGGTCGTCGCACCCACCGCCCCGGGGCGGCTGGGCGAGGCGATCGCCGCGCGCGACCTCATGGCCTACCTCGACGGGCTGCTGACGTGGCTCGACGACCGGCGCAGCCGGCTCGACGCGCTCGACGCGGCGGCGCAGGCGACCGCGGAGGCCGAGCGGTACACGCCGGACGTGGTGCTGGCGCTGACGGTGTGGCAGTCCGTGCGCACCCGCGCGGACGAGCTGCTGGCGGTCTGGGACGACGGGCGCGTCACCGAGGTCGAGCGCGAGCGCATGTCGCAGCTCGTGTGGGGCCGCGTGGACGCGCGGGCGGGCGGCGCACCGGTCTCGCTGCCGGAGGCGCTGACGCTGTGCGACGCCATGGTCTCGGCGTTGCGCACGCGCCTGGCGTTCGACCCCGACACCGCCGACGTCGTCGCCCGCCTGCGCGGCGTGCGCGCGTCCCTCGTGCGTGCCGAGGACCTGGCCGGGTCCGACACCGCCGCGCACGAGCGGCTCGCGGCCCTGCGGGAGCGCGAGGAG
>JAEWEJ010000415.1 GCA_023389455.1 Actinomycetes bacterium
ACGAGCGTCCCGGGGGTGTTCGCGGCCGGCGACGTGCGCGCCGAGTCCGCCAAGCGCGTCGCGTCCGCCGTGGGCGAGGGCGCGATGGCCGTCATGCTCGTCCACCGGTACCTGGAGCAGCTGTGAGCACACCCACCGACGCCCCCGACCTGCGCACCGACCCGCCCGAGGACGCGCTGCCCTGCGACGTCGACGAGCTGCGCACGCTGTTCCTCTTCGAGCGCCTGGACGACGACCAGCTGCGCTGGCTGTGCGCGCACGGGCACGTGCTGCGCCGCGACGCCGGGCCGCTGTACGTGGAGGGGGAACCCGCGCGCTGGCTGTACGTGCTGCTCGACGGGCAGGTCGCGCTGTCGCGGCGCGTCGGCGCGGACGACGTCGAGGTCTCGCGCACGTCGCAGCGCGGCGTCTACGGCGGGGCGACGGCCGCGTACCTGGGGGAGCGGGCGCCCCAGCGGTACCCGCACACCATGCAGGCGCTGGAGCCGTCGCGCTTCTACGTGCTGGCGGCCCCGGACTTCGCCGAGCTCATGACGAGCTGGTTCCCCATGGCGGTGCACCTGCTGGAGGGGCTGGCCGTCGGGCAGCAGGCCACGCAGCAGGCGGTCGGCCAGCGGGAGCGGCTGCTCGCGCTCGGCGCCCTGTCCGCCGGGCTGACGCACGAGCTGAACAACCCCGCGGCCGCCGCGAACCGCGCGACCGCCTCGCTGCGCGAGCGCGTCGCGGGCATGCGGCACAAGCTCGCGATGATCGCCGACGCGCCGTACGACGCGACCACGCTCGGCACGCTCGTCGACCTGCAGGAGCAGGCCGTGGAGTCGCTCGCGAAGTCCCGGGCCCCCGGGGCGCCGCCACCGCCCACGGCGCTGGAGCGGACCGACGCCGAGGACGCCGTGGCGGACTGGTTCGACGAGCACGGGATCGCCGGTGGCTGGGACCTCGCGCCGCCGTTCGTCACCGCCCGGCTCGACCCCCCGTGGCTCGACGGCGTCGCCGCGGCGGTCGGGCCGACGATCCTCGAGGGCGCCGTGCGCTGGCTGTACTACGCGCTGGAGACCGAGCAGCTGATGAACGACGTCGAGGACGCGACGTCGCGCATCTCCTCCCTCGTGGGCGCGGCCCGGCAGTACTCGCAGATCGGCCGCGCACCCGACCAGACGCTCGACGTCCACGAGCTGCTCGACTCGACGCTGACGATGCTCGAGCGGCGCCTCGACGGCATCGACGTCGTGCGGGACTACGACCGCACGCTGCCGCCCGTGCACGTCTACGGCGCCGAGCTCAACCAGGTGTGGACCAACCTCATCGACAACGCCGCGCAGGCCATGGACGGCACGGGGACGCTGAGGATCAGCACCCGCCGCGTCGACGACTGGCTCGAGGTCGAGGTCGCCGACACCGGCCCGGGCATCCCGCCGGAGGTGCTGGGCCGGGTGTTCGAGCCGTTCTTCACCACCAAGCCCGTCGGGTCCGGCACGGGCCTGGGCCTGGACATCGCGTGGCGCATCGTCGTGACCAAGCACCACGGCGACCTGTCGGTGCGCTCGTCGCCCGGGGACACCCGGTTCCTCGTCCGTCTGCCCTACTCGCCCACCGTGGAGGTGCCCGCGTGACCGCGATCGACCCGGACGTCCCGCCGAGCGGGCCCGGCTGCGTCGAGTGCGACGCCACGGGCAGCTGGTGGTTCCACCTGCGCCGCTGCGCCGCCTGCGGGCACGTCGGCTGCTGCGACTCCTCGCCCTTGCAGCACGCGACCGCCCACTGGCGTGGCACCGGCCACCCGCTCGTGCGGTCCTACGAGCCGGGCGAGGACTGGTGGTGGGACTACGCCGCGCAGGACTACGGCACGGGCCCCGCGCTCGCGCCGCCGCTCGCCCACCCCGCCGACCAGCCGGCGCCCGGCCCCGCGGGGCGGGTCCCGGCCGACTGGCGCTCCCGCCTGCACCACTGACGACGCCCCCGGTCGGGGACGGGCCGACCGCTGCTCGCGGCGGCCCGGGCGAGGACCGGACGACACGAGGAGAGCCCCATGCTGCGCGGCCTGAGCAACGTCTCGTACTACGCCGACGACCTGGAGGCCGCGGCCGCCTGGTACACCGATGTCCTGGGCGTCGAGCCGTACTACTCCCGCCCCGGCTACCGGGAGTGGCGCATCGGCGACGACCAGGACGAGCTTGGCCTCATCGACGCGGCGTACGCGCCCCCGGGTGCCTCCGACGCGCAGGGCCGGCAGGTCGTGTCCTGGCACGTCGACGACGTGGCGGCCGCGGTGAACCGCCTCGTCGCCCGGGGTGCGACGCTGCGGGACCCGGTGACGGAGCGCGGGGAGGGGTTCCGCACCGCCGTCCTCACCGACCCGTTCGGCAACGCCCTCGGCATCATGGAGAACCCGCACTGGCGCGCGCGGCACGACTGACGCCGACGGCCGACGGCACCGCCGGCGGCACCGCGTGCGGTGGCGCGGCACCCGGGCGCACACTGGCGAGGAGCCCGAAGGAGCGCGCCATGAGGTCCAGTGCGATCGACCCGACCGTCCCCCCGAGCGGCCCCGGCTGCGTCGAGTGCGAGCAGCAGGCCGGGTGGTGGGTGGCCCTGCGGCGCTGCGCCGCGTGCGGGCACGTCGGCTGCTGCGACAGCTCGCCGGGGCAGCACGCCAGTGCGCACTGGCGGGCCAGCGGCCACCCCGTGATGCGGACGTACGAGCCGGGCCAGGACTGGTGGTGGGACTACTCCGCGGGGGACTACACCCTGGGGCCGGACCTGGCGCCGCCCGTGGCGCACCCCGAGGACCAGCCCACCCCGGGACCGGAGGGGCGGGTGCCGCCGGACTGGCGCACGCGGCTGCACCAGTGAGCGGCGGGCGCGCCCCGGCGCGGCAGGCCGCGCGCGCAGCACGGGCCACGCCCTAGCCTGCAGGCGTGTCCACGTTCGTCACGGCCGGTCGGATCGTCCTCGGCACCGGGGTCGCGGAGCAGGTCCCGGACCTCGTCGC
>JAEWEJ010000058.1 GCA_023389455.1 Actinomycetes bacterium
GCGACGAGGAGCGCGTCCCGCCCGGCGCCGGCCGCGTCGACGCGCCACCACGCGCGGTCCGGCGAGCCGGCGAGCGGGACGAGCGCCGGCAGGTCGTCGGCCCGTCCCGCCCGCACCTCGACCCCGGCGCTGCGGTCCTGCTCCACCCGTCCACTGTGTCCTCGGCGGGTCGCGCCGTCCAGGGTGGTGCGGCCGGCGGCGACCGGTGCCACGGTGGGCGGGTGAGCACGAGCACCCCGGCGACCGACCCGTGGAACCCGTTGACCCCCGCCGCCGTCGCTGCGCGGTTCGACCCCACCGGCGTCGTCTGGATGATCGCCGGCGGCGTCGCGATCGACCTCTTCGTCGGGCGGCGCACCCGGCCGCACGGGGACGTCGACGTCGTCCTCCTGCGTCGCGACCAGGCCGCGGTGCACGAGGCGCTGCCGGGGTGGCAGGTCTGCGCCGTGGACCCGGCCGGGCACCTGCGGCCGTGGCCCCCGGGCGAGGTGCTGCCCGTGACCGTGCACGACATCTGGTGCCGCAGCGACCCGGCGGGCCCGTGGCAGGTGCAGGTGATGCTCGACGAGAGCGACGGGGACGAGTGGGTGTCCCGTCGTGACCCGGGCCTGCGTCGGCCGCTGGCCGGCATCCGCCGCACCACGGCCACCGGTGTGCCGTACCTCGCCCCTGAGGTGCAGCTCTACTACAAGGCCAAGGACCCACGACCGAAGGACGTCACCGACCTCGAGTCCGCGCTGCCCCACCTCACCGACGGCCAGCGGGCCTGGCTGCACGGTGCCGTCTCTCGCATCTGGCCGGAGCACGCGTGGCTGGCGCGACTGGAACGCGAGGGCGCGCCGCCGGCGCCGTGGCGAGCGGGATGAGGTCGTGCGTCGAGTCCGCCCCGGGCGGTCCTCAGCGGTACTCGGCGACGACCTCGATCCGGCCCACGATGTTCCGGTTGAGCTCGTCCAGGTCCTCGGCAGGGATCCAGTACTCGAGGATGGTCTGCCCGCCGACCTGCTGGACCTCGTACCGGTCGAGGAACGCCACGGCCACCTCGAACCGCGTCACGTACCCGACGCCGCTGGCCTTGACGTTCCAGTCACGGGCGATCCGCGTGGCGTAGTCCTCGTTCAGCACGGGGTAGAAGATCGGCTGGTCCGGCAGCCGCGGCGGCCAGGCACGCCAGTCGGAGGCCTCGACGAGGGCGAGCTCCGCCGGGCCGGTCGGGCGCCACAGGGTCACGGTCCGCATGTTCGACATGCCGGGATCGTGGCAGCCTCGCGGGCGCGGACGCTGCTTGTTTCCGGCGGTCACGCCAGGGGTGTATCTCCGGACGCCGACGCGTCCCCTCCCTTCCGGGGAGGACGGACGGTCACCCCCGAAACGAGCTCCGAGCGCCCTGGGGACACCCGGACCCGGCGCGCCCGTCCCGGCGGTGCAGAGGGCAGCGTCCTCGGCCCGCCGGGCAGGACGCACACTGCGGGTGCCGAGAGCGGACCACGACGCCGGCGCGGTGATGCCGTCAGGCGTCGACGGCGCACGTCCGAGGCGGTCATCGAGGTGGATCCGTGAACACGTTGCAGGGGCCCGACTGGTACCTGGCATACGCCCTCGACGGCGAGCAGCTCGCCGACGCCCACCGGGCTGCGAAGGACCTCGGCCTCGGGCTGGTGGACCTCAGCGGCTGGTGGAGCGACGGGCAGGACACCTTCGCCGCCCTGTGGACGCGCGCCGGCGCCGCGGGCGGCGAGAGGGCGACCGACTGGCACCGCGGTGTCGACGTCGACCGCTACGCGGCAGGCGTCGGAGCGGGAGGGGAGGGCGGCCTCCGGCCCGTGCGTCAGCAGCCCTACGCCACGCCGGACGGTGTCCACGTCGCGGCCGTCTGGCGCGAGCGACCGACGAGGTGGACCGCGCGGACCGGGATGACGCCGCAGGAGGTCGCGGAGGAGCACGAGGTCGCGTCGGCGCAGGGGCGTCGACTGGTCGACCTCAGCGGCTACGACGACGACGGTGGGTCCCGGTACGCAGCGGTGTGGGAGGAGGCCGACCCGGCACGGGGGGAGTTCCGGCACGACCAGGAGCACGCCGCCTTCACGAAGGACTTCGCGCTGCTGGCGCGGGCGGGGTTCGTGCCTCGCAAGGTCGCCGCGTGCCTCGTCGGCGACTGGTGCTCGTACGCGTCGGTCTGGGAGCGGCCGACCCACGGCGCGGTGACGGTCAGGCGGCGTGACGACATCGCGGTGACCGACGTCGCGAAGGTGGCGACCGACCTCGTCGCGGCGGGATACCGCCCCACGCAGGTGACGGGCTACGCGGCGCCCGGCGGACCACGGCTCGGGATGATCGTCGAGAACGAGGCGGGGGTGGTCACCGCGTTCCACGGCAAGGACCCGGCGGAGCTGCGCCTCGCCGTCGCCGACGCGAAGGCGGCGAGGGTCCGCACCGAACGGAACGTCGCCGCGGAGCGCCAGAAGCAGGTCGACGCGCAGCAGCGCCGGCAGGAGCGGCACGAGGCCGAGCAGCGCCGGATCGCGGAGGACAACCGTCGCGAGGCGGAGGCCCGGGCCGAGCGCGAGCGGCGGGCCGCGGAGGCCGCGCGCGAGCGGCTGGTGGCGAAGGTCGCTGCCGGCCCCGCCTCGGACGTCGCCGCGGCCGTCGCCGCACTGGCCCCCCCGACCGAGAAGGTGCGCGTGGCGATCGACACCGCCCTGGTCCCGGCACGAGACGTCGTCGAGGGCGCCGTCGCGGCCATCGTCGTCGTCGCCGCGCGCAGCCACGGCATCGACATCAGCCGCGACAAGCTCGCGGCATGGGCGAGCCCGCGCGAGGTCGAGCGCATCCGGCGCAAGGTCCTGAGCGCTGTCGAGAGCCGGGGTGCTGCGGAGTTCCATGCCCGTGCCCTGCACCTGCAGGACGCGTGGCACCTGCGTGCCGGGCCGGTGAGCCTGGATCTCCAGGGTGCCGTCACGCTGTTCGAGATCTCGGCGCAGGCCCGGTACGACGCGGCCACGCTCACGTTGGCCGCCTTCTTCGAGTCGGTGTCCGCTCGCGTCTCGGGATCGGCAGGCGTCACAGTCGACGGTCTGGGCAGGGCCTGGGCGGGTGGGCAGGCCAGCGGACCCGGCGCGTCCGGTGGCGTGATGCTGGGGACGAGCGGTGCCGGAGCCCAGCTCGGGGTCACGTACGGCCGGGCCGAGGCGGTCGCCGGCGTCGAGCTCCTCGGTCAGAGCGCCCGCGTCGGCATCGGTGTCAGTGCGGGCTTCGAGCTGGGGCTGCAGCTCGGTGCGACCGTGTCGCTCCGGCTCGGCCCGCTCGCCGCGTCGGTGCCGAACGTGCCCCTGGCGGTGGTCGCGTGGGCGGCCGGCGCCCTCGCCGACCTGGTGTGCGAGCCCGGCAAGACGATCGTCGGCGCCGTCGAGGACGTCGCCCAGGCCGTGGGGGACGTCACCGCGTTCTTCCGCGACATGGCCGAGGGCGCGATCGGCATCGGCGAGTGGGTGGTCGACGGGATCGGGGACCTCCTGGGGCACCGCCGGGAGCGCGACGTCGTCGTCGCCACCAAGGCCGAGACCGCCGCCGACGGCAGGAGGGTCAACCACACCGAGACGTTCGAGGGCCCCAGCACGAGGTGGGTCTTCGTCGGCCGGGCGGGTGTCGACGTCGACCGGGGGTACGCCGCGCACGGCCGGAACAACGCGTGGGTGCGCGGCGTGCAGGGCGTCCACGCCGTTGTCGGGTTCTTCGACGTCATGCGCAGCGCTCCCTACACGCTCACGCTCGCCGTCCGGACGTCGGCGCAACCGGCGCTCCTCGCGATCGGCGTGCGCGACGCCCCCGGGTTCGACGCGCGCGGTTCCCTCCTCGTGGAGCAGGTGGGGCCGGTCCGGTCCACCGAGTACCGCCGCGTCACGCTCGAGCTCACCACGACCCCGAACGGCAGGGTCCTGCTCTACGTCGCGCTCGTCGGGAGCGGGACGGACAGCTGGGCCCAGGTCGACGACGTCCGCCTCAGCACCACGACCGTGTACATCGACTGACCGCACACATCGACTGACCGCACACATCGACTGAAGGGGGAGCACTGTGTCCGATCTCAACGCCGATCGTTTCCGCGGCATCCCTGAGCTCGAGCTCATGCTCGACGGGGGCCGCATGACCACCCGCGGCTTCGACGTCAGCGGTGACCTGACCGTCGACCGGGCCAACAACCCCGTCGCCGTGCAAGCGATCCAGCAGGCCTTGCGCGACCTGCACTACGAGCTGGAGGTCACCGGGGTCTTCGACGAGTGGACCGCGGCACAGGTGCGGCGGTTCAAGCACGACCAGGGGTTGACGACCCGCGGCGCGATCACCGACGACGGCGTGGCCGGTCCGGGAACGATGCGCCGGCTGGACGAGCTGCTGCACCGTCCGCCCGAGCCCGAGCCGGCGCCCGAACCGCCGCCCCGGCCCGTCGGGGACGGGGACTTCCGGATCAAGCTCATGGAGGGCGTCACGGCCGCGGCCGGGGTCGGCGTGTTCCAGCTGACGTTCGTCGTGTGGGACCCAGCGCGATCGGAGGCGGGCGTCTTCGACTACGTCGGCGCGACGTTGAGCGAGGGCGTCAGCAGCCCGTTCGACAGCGAGAGCGACTGGGTGGACCTCGTGCTGGACCCGACCATCCGGATCGACCGCCTCTCCGGGAACGCGTCGCACCGCAGGACGACCGCCGTGATCGGGCAGCGGCTGACGCTCGAGGTGACGCCGCGCCACGCCCCGAGCTTCCTGGCGCAGTTCGACGGCCTGACGCTCGGAGTCGGCCTCGCGGTCGGCAGCGGCACCTTCACGCTCAGCAGTGAGGGCGTCCGTCCCTTCGACGGCGACTGACACGCTGCCCTCGGGTGGCACCTGGCGGGTGCGCCGCCCTCGGCGCCTCCGGTGCGTGCCGGAGGTCGCCGGGGCGGTCACCCCGGCAGTCGGCAGCGGCGGCGGTCGTGCGTCGCGGGTCGTCCACCGGCGGGCGCGGTGAGGTCGCGTGGTCCGCGGGTGTCAGACGTCGACGGTGCGGAACGGGTCCGCCGCCTCGACAAGCTCGACCGGCACCTCCGTGACGACGCCGGCGAGCCACCGCGCGTACTCGGCCATGCCAGCCTGCTCCGAGGGCACGTGGCCCACGACGACGACCCCGGCGCACTCACCGGCGTCCACGGCGTCCGCCGCGTACTCCCCGGTCTCCCACTCGTGGCCCTCACCGATGACGAGCACGTCGACGTCCCCCCGGGCGAGGGCGCGCCGGTTCCACTCGAACCCCTGGAACCCCGGCTGCACGGCCACGACCGACACCGCCGCCGCCGGGTCGCCGACGTACCGCAGCGCGCACGCCCCGAGGGAGCGTGCGACGTGCGCGGCGAGCTCACCGAGGGTCGTCGTCGGCAGGTCGTACACCCCGGCGTCGCCGTCCCGCTCGGCGTCGAGCCAGCCCAGGGCCCGCGCGACGCCGGTGAGGATCCCGTCGGGCTCGCGGTCGTGCCAGGCGTCGTGCGCGCGCAGCACCCGCAGGCCGTGCTCGGCGACGAACGCGGCCTTCGCCGCGTGCACCGGGTCGCCCTGCGCGGCGAGCGTCGCCTCCGACGTGCCGCCGTGGTCGAAGTACAGCGGCTCGTGGGTGATGACGAGGTCCAGCCCCTGCTCGACCGCCCGCCGCAGGACGTCGAACGTCGCCATCACCGTCACCGCGACCCCGCGCACGGGAGCGTCGGGGTCGCCGGTGAGGAACCCGTCGACCGTCGTCGACCGACCCGGCGCACCCATGTGCGCGTCGATCCGCTCCGCCACCTGCTGCGCCGTCATCGCCACGGCGGTCACCCTAGCGACGTGCGGGACCGCCCACCCGGCGGTTCGCACTGCGGGCAGGGTGCGGCGCGGGCTGGACCTCCCAAGCGTTTCGTCGGTTGCCGCCACCCCCGCACCCACCGACGGTCGGAGGACGTCATCGTCCTGCGTCCCGGAGGTGCCCATGTCCCGTCTCTCACCCGTCCGCCGCCTCGTCGCGGCGGCCGGCGCCCTGGCGCTCGGCGCCGGCATCGTCGCCGGCTCGGTCGTCCTCGCGGCGCCCGCCTCGGCGCACGGCGCGGTGTCCGACCCGCCCGCCCGCATCTACGGCTGCTGGGAGCGCTGGTCGAGCGCCCACACCGACCCGGCCATGGCGACGCAGGACCCGATGTGCGCGAACGCGTGGCGCACCGAGCCCAACGCCATGTGGAACTGGAACGGGATCTTCCACGAGAACGTCGGCGGCCGGCACGAGGAGGTCATCCCGGACGGCCAGCTCTGCTCGGCGGGCAACCCGCTGTACGGGGCCGCGAACACCCCCGGCGCCTGGCGGACCACGCCGAAGCCCTACGACTTCCGCCTCACCGTCCACGACCCGTCGAACCACGGCGCCGACTACCTGAAGATCTACGTCACCAAGCAGGGGTACGACGCGCGCACGAAGGCGCTGGCGTGGTCCGACCTGGAGCTCCTCAAGACGACCGGGCGGTACGCCCCGTCGAGCCCGTACGTCACGGACGTGAGCATCCCGCGGGACCGCACCGGCCACCACGTGGTCTTCACGATCTGGCAGGCGAGCCACCTCGACCAGCCGTACTACCAGTGCAGCGACGTCTCGTTCGGCGGCACCCCGGCCCCGAGCCCGACGCCCACGACGCCCGCCCCGTCGCCGACGCCGACCACCCCGGCACCGTCGCCGACGCCGACGATGCCCGTCACGCCGTCGCCGTCGCCGACGACCCCGGGGCCGACGCCGACGGGCGGCTGCACCGCGACCGTCTCCGTCGTCAGCACGTGGCAGGGCGGCTACCAGGCCACGGTCACGGTGACGGCCGGGGCGAGCGCGATCACCGGGTGGAAGGCGACCGTGGACGGCGCGACCATCACGCAGGCGTGGAACGGCACGGCGTCGGGCAGCACGATCACGTCGGCAGGCTGGAACGGTGCGCTGGCGGCCGGTGGCACGGCGAGCGCCGGGTTCCTCGGCAGCGGCAGCTCGAGCGGGCTGACCGCGACCTGCACGGCGACCTGACCCCGGTTGCCGGCACGAGGGCCGCACGCGCCATGGCGTGCGGCCCTCGTGCGCGTCGTCGGGGTCCGGACGGGTTCGGCCGCTCCTGCCTGCGTCTGACCACCGCCGCGGTGGGACAGGACGGAGCCGATGACGTCCCCTAGCCTGCTGCGATGAGCTTGCGACTCGACGACCTCATCGCCCTCGAGCACCGCGGCTGGGACGCGCTGTGCCGCTCGGAGGGCGGGACCTTCTACGGCGACCTCATGACCGAGGACGCCGTCATGGTGCTGGTGAACGGGATGGTCCTCGACCGACCCACCGTCGCCTCGACCCTCGACGAGTCGCCCGCGTGGGCCTCCTACGCGATCGAGGACGCTCGGCGCGTCCCCGTCGGTGAGACGAGCGCCGCCCTCGTGTACCGGGCATCCGCGTCGAGGCCCGGCCAGGGGGAACCGTTCGAGGCGTTGATGACGAGCGTCTACACGATCGTCGACGGTCGACCACGGCTGGCGCTGTACCAGCAGACCACCGTCACCCACTGACGGCCGTCACCGGGTCGGCCCGTGACAGGGTGACGTCGTGCTCGCCGCCCGCCGTGCCCGTCACGACCGTGTGTCCGGGCTGCTCGCGTCCCTCGACGACGTCGCGCTGGAGACCCTGCTACGGGGAGCCACCCACGGCGCGGTCGGTGCGGGCGGCGGGTCCGGCGTGGTCCACGTCGACGGGGTGCCGGTGTTCGCCAAACGCGTCCCGGTCACCGCCCGGGAGCTCGCGCACCCCGGCAGCACCGCGAACCTGTTCGGCCTGCCCGTGGCGTGCCAGTACGGCATGTACCCGCTGCCGGGGCCGGGCTTCGGGGCATGGCGGGAGCTGGCCGCGAACCTCTCGGTGACGCACGGGGTGCTCGCGGGGGAGTCGGAGTCCTTCGCGCTGCTGCACCACTGGCGCGTGCTGCCGGGGCGGCCGCCGGTCCTGGCCGCGGCCGGGCACCGGCCCCTGGTGACCAGCCGGTCAGCGAAGGAGGCAGCCGTGTCCGCCCAGCGGCTGCTGGACCTGCCCGGACAGTGGCAGCAGACCGTCCGCGCGCGCCGGTTCCGCGGCTGCGTCACTGCTGGACCTGCTGCCGGCGAACCCGATCGTCGACGCGCACGAGGTCATGCGTCTGACCGGCGCGTCCCAGGCCCGCGCGTACGCCGCGATCGACCGGCTCGAAGCCGCCGGTGTGCTGCGTCGCATCACCGAGTCCAGGCGCGACATGGCTTGGGCCGCCGGGGACGTCCTGGACGACGCCGACCTGATGGTCGACCGGCTGCGCGTCGGCTGACCACGCTCAGGGCCTGCGCCCGCGAGCGGCGCGACGGCTGCGCGCCGGCCTGCCCGCCTCGCACGCCCACCCGAGCGGCCCCGCGTGGGGTGCTCCTGGTGGTTCAGAGGGCGGTGTCGGCCCGCCCGTGGGTCGCGAGCCACCGCTCCAGCAGGGTCTCGAGCTGGGCGAGCTCGGCGTCGTCGAGGCCGCGCGCTGACGCGTCGTCGACCTCGAGCACGTGGCGCGCGCCCCGCTCGACGAGCGCGTGACCCGTCGGTGTCAGCGACACCTCGACCCGTCGTCCGGGCAGGGCGCGGCGCTCGACGAGCGCGTCCCGCTCGGCGCGCGCCAGGCGCTGCGAGATGGCTCCTGCGGTCACGAGACAGCGCTGCGCGAGCTGCGAGGTGGTCAGCGTGTACGGAGGCCCGGCGCGGCGCAGGGTGCTCAGCAGGTCGAGCGTGGCGGCGTCGATCCCGAGGTCGTGCAGCGACTGCTCCCGGGCTCGCCGCAACCGCCCGGCGACGGCCTTGAGCGCCCACACCACCCGGATCGACCGCGTCGGGACGCCCGGGATCTCCCGTGCCCACGCGTCGGCGACCTCGGCCGCCCGTTCGAGCTCGTCGCCCATCCCCGTGGACCTCCGTTCCGGCCTTCGCTACCTTTAGGTCTAAACATAGCGGAGGTGCGCATGCCCAGGACGGTTCTCGTCACCGGTGGCGGCAGCGGGATCGGCCGAGCCGTCGTCGAGCGGTTCGTGGCCGACGGGGACGACGTCGTCCTCACGAGCAGGGCCGACGCCGTCGAGGCGGACGTCGCAGGGCTCGGGGCGCGAGGCGTGCGCGTCGACCTCGAGGACATCCGCTCGATCGAGCGGCTGGCCGACGCCCTCGACTCGGTCGACGTCCTCGTGAACAACGCCGGAGGCTTCGTCGGCGCGGCGCCGGCGGCCTCCGCGGGCCTGGCCGAGGTCGCGGAGCACTGGCAGCGTACGTTCGCCGTCAACGTCGTCGGCGCCGCCCTCGTCGTCCGCGCGCTGGAGGACCGGCTGGCGGCCGGCGGGTCCGTCATCAGCATCGGGTCGATCGGAGCGGAGTACGCCGGCAACCCGTACTCGGCGGCCAAGGCCGCCCTGCAGGCGTGGAGCGTGGGTCTCGCGCAGCGCCTCGGGCCGCGGAGCATCACCGTCAACGCCGTTGCCCCGGGGTACGTCGAGGGCACGGACCTGTTCGGCGGGCCGCTGGGCGAGGAGCGGCGCGCCGGGCTCGTCGCCCGGACGTACCTCGGGCGGCCGGGTCGCCCTGGTGACGTCGCCGGCATCGTCCACTTCCTCGCCTCGGCCGACGCCCGGCACATCACGGGGCAGACGATCCACGTCGACGGCGGTGCGCACACCACGCGCTGACGCGCGAGCCCGGCGGTGTCTGCGTTCTGCCGGCGGGACGGTCTGCGGCCGCGCCGCGATGCACGTCCGGGCGCTCAGCAGGGGGACACTGGTACGGAGCACCACCAGGGATCGACGAGGAGTACAACCGTGCCGCAGGGAATCGTCCGTTGGTTCGACACCGAGCGAGGCTTCGGCTTCCTCGACCTCGGGGAGGATGCCGAGGACCTGTTCGTCCACGCCTCCGAGATCGTCGGGGACGACAACCGCAAGGTGCTGAAGGAGGGGCAGGAGGTCGAGTTCGAGCTCGGCGAGGGCGACCGCGGGCCGCAGGCGCGCAACGTCCGGGTCATCGGTGAGTACGCCGCCGACACCCCCGTGGGCCAGCTCGGCACCGTCTCCTGGTACGAGCCGGCCAAGGGCTACGGCTTCATCACCCCGGACAGCGGTGAGGCCGAGATCTTCGCGCACAGCTCCGCCATCATCGGCGGCGGCGTGCTCCGCGAGGGGCAGCGGGTCGCGTTCATGGTCGTGCCCGGCGAGAAGGGCCCGCAGGCAGAGCCCCTGATGCCGCTGGGCGCGAACGCCGCCCCGGCCGCGGTGTCCGACGGCGCCGACGGCACCATCACGTTCTTCGACGCGGACAAGGGCTTCGGGTTCGCCCGGCCCGACGCCGGCGGCGAGGACGTGTTCGTCCACGCCAAGAACCTGATCGGCACCGTCAGCTTGGCCGAGGGCGACCGGATCAGCTTCACCGTCACCCCGAGCGACCGCGGGCCGCAGGCCCACGACGTGCGGCTCGTCGGCGGCCAGGCGCGCCGTGGTGCGCCCGCCGGCCGTGGTGCGCCCGCCGGCCGTGGTGCGCCCGCCGCCGGTCGGGGTGCACCTGCCGGTCGCGGCAGGACCGAGCGGCCCCGGGGTTCAGGTGCGCCGGTGCGCGGCGGCACGGGCACGGTCGCGCGCTACGACGCGGACCGCGGCTTCGGCTTCATCACCCCCGACGCCGGTGGGGACGACCTGTTCGTCCACGTGTCGGTCGTGCGCGGGTCCGACGACGGGCTCTACGAGGGCGACCGGGTCAAGTACGAGGTGCGCCAGAGCGACCGCGGACCGCAGGCGGACCGGGTCGAGCTGCTCTGACCCCTCCCACTCGCGTTCCGCTGCTCCCAGGTGCCCAGTGGTCAGTTGGGGGCGCAGCGAGGTGCCCACTGGTCAGTTGGGGGCGCAGCGACGTGCCCACTGGTCAGTTGGGGGCGCAGCCAGGTGCCCACTGGTCAGTTGGAGGCACTCACCTGCCCCTCAGCTGCTCCCCAGTGACCAGTGGTCAGCGGAGGGTCGGCCAGGCCTATGCGCCCGCGCACCGGTCCTCGAACAGGCGCAGCTTCGCGAACAGGTCCTCGAGGACGAGCCTGGGTCCGCCAGAGGGCGTGTCGGGCGGGTCGGCGACGCATGTCCGGCTTTGCCCCCAGCGCGCCGCGGCGGTGGGATGGGCGGGTGGACGCGGTGGCGCGGGTGCGGTGGGCGCAGGTCGGTGCCGGCGGGCACGTGGCCCGGCGCACGAGCGCCTGGTGGGAGCGGCTCGTCGCGGCACGCGAGAGCCGTGCCCCGCAGCGGCTCGTCCACGCGGTGCTCGAGGTCGCCGTCGACGGCGCCGTGCGAAGCGTGGACATGGCCCCGACGTGGGGGCGGTCGCCCGGGGCGCGGCGTGTCGTCCTCACTGGTCCGGTCGGCTCCCGGCTGCTGGGGTGGTGCCCGCTGTTCCGGTATGAGCTGCGCGTCGTCGAGGCGCCCGCGCCGCCCGGCCACGTCCTGCACGTCAGCGACGAGCTCCGGCTGCCCAGGGACGTGCTGGGCGACCTGGCGCTCGTGCCGCCGCTCACGTGGGGCCGCGACGAGGCGCGCGTCGGGGACATGTGGACGTCGAACTCGGTGGTGTCGTGGCTGTTGGAGCGGCACGGCGTGACGTCGGTGGGCCCACCGGCCGGTCACCGCGCCCCGGGCTGGGACGCCGGGCGGTGCGTCGCGCGGCGGTGACGCGCTCAGCCGGTGGGCACGCGGTACCGCCGCGTGGCCGCCCCACGACCACACCGCCGACGTCCGCCACCAGGAACGTGTCCGGGCACCTACCCCTCCGGCGGGCCCACGCCGGCGCGGTGGTCCTCGAGGCTCCGCAGGTAGGCGGACCAGTCGTCGTCGTGACCCGCCCCCAGCAGGAGCTCGAACCCCTCGCGGGCCCATGACGTCGTGCGCGCGCCGGGCGGCGTCCTCGTCCTGGGGCGTCAGCGCTCGCGGGCGCAAGGGCTGCTCGGGTGCGGAGGTCATCGGTGCATGCGGCCACCGGGTGGCACGCTGACGGCATGGACGTCCCGCGATCCGCCGACGACGCGCCGGACGTCGCCGCGGCCGGGCACGTGCGTCCGCATCGCGTGCCCGAGAGCCTGACGGTCGCGGAGGTCGCCCGGCGCGTGCTCGCTGCGGCGCCGCGGGCGACGCGGGCCCTGGTGGCGATCGACGGCGTCGGGGCCAGCGGCAAGACGACGTTCGCGCGTGCGCTCGCGCGGCACGTCACCACCCGACCGGTCGTGCTGCTGCACGCCGACGACTTCTTCCAGCCTCCGGCCGTGCGGTACGCGCGGGGTCGGTACTCGCCGGAGGGCTTCTGGCTCGACGCGTTCGACACACCCGCAATGCGGGCCGCGCTGGACCGCCTGGCCGTGGGCGTCGGACCGGCGCCCACGGACGCGCTCGTCCTGGTCGAGGGCGTGTTCCTCCATCGGGACGAGCTGGTCGACCGGTGGGACTTCTCCCTCTGGCTGGACGTCCCGCCGGACGAGGCGAGGCGGCGCATGGTCGAGCGGGACGGGCTCGACCCCGACGACCCGCGCCTGGCGCGCTACGCCGGCGCGCAGCGCCTGTACGCGCTCGCCGCCCGGCCCTGGGACCGGGCCTCGATGGTCGTCCACATGTCCGGGCAGGGCGGCGTGGGGGCGTCCGACCCCGTCACCTGACTGCGGTGCGCGAGGACCGTCGGACGCACTGCGCGCGTCCCGTCGGTCACGACGTGCGGGTCGCCAGCCGACCCGCGAGGAACGCGACGCTGCGCGCGATGACGCCCTCCGCCTGGTCGTACGTCCACGCGCTGTGCGGGTACCCGTCCAGGACGTCGACGAGGTCTCCGGGACGGGCCGCCGTCAGCAGCGCCTCGCGGTTCTCCGTCGAGACGTACTCGTCGGCGGTGCCGAACACCAGGTGGCACGGGGCTGTGACCTCGCGGAACCGGTCGGGGACGTGGGCGTCGTGCGCCTCCTGCCAGAACGCGTTGCCGACCCGCTGGCCGCCCTCCTCGACGAAGCCCTGCGGGCCGGGGGAGAACTCGTTGACGTTCGCGTCCGGCACCCACGCCACCACCGCGTCCACGGGGACGTCGGCGGCCGCGCACAGGACGGCCGACCCGCCCATGCTCTGACCGAACAGCGCCACCCGGCGGCCCAGGTCCTGCTGCTCCCGGGCGAGCGCCGCGATCGTGTCGACCCAGATGCTGAAGCGCGACTCCAGGAAGTCGCCCGAGGAGTCGCCCGACCCGTACTGGTCGAAGCGGATGGAGGAGACGCCGTGCTGCGCGAGGCGTCGTGCGGCGCGCACGAAGGTCCGGTTCGGCCCCGACTTCTCACCGCGGAACCCGTGGCAGAACAGCACGACGGCGTCGCCGCCCGCCTCGTGCCGCACGGCGGCGAGGCGCCGGCCACGGACCTGCAGGTCCGTCGAGGTCTCCGCGCCGCCGGGCGCGTCGAGAGGTCGACCGTCGCTCGGCCTGCTGTCGTCCCGCGTCACCGTCACATGCATGGCCCGATGCTGCCAGGCTGGTCCGGCGTGGCGGACCGGATCACCGGTCGGCAGGGCTCGTCGCACCGTCGTCGCGGGCCCCTGCCCTCCTCGCCGCCACGTGGGCGACGGCGGTCAGCGCCCGCTGCAGCAGGTCGCGACGCTCGGCGTAGGGCGGGGCCCAGTCACCCTGCGGCGGCAGACCCACGCGAGGGGCCAGGGTGGGGCTGAGGTGCCTCTCGAGGACCTTCCCGTCCGCGAGCCACACCCTGTGCGACCCGATGCGGGCGTACCGGCTCCGCTCGACGCGGCCCTCGACGGCCGCCTCGACGACCTGACGCACGATGTCGACGGCGCGGTCGTCGCGTGCGAGCGGGAAGGTCGTGCCGTCGACGTTGAGGTTGACGCGGTCCGTGCTCTGCGACCACCACACCGGGGCCGCGCCGGGAGCGTGGGGCCTGACGGCCACGTCGTCCGGGTCCCAGTCGAGCATGGCCCGGCCCATCGGCGGGGGCGTTGAGGGCCCTCCGACCTCCGCCAAGCCGGCCAGCCTCGTGCGCAGCTCGTCCCTCAGGTCGCACAACGCGGCCGCGAGCGCGTCCTGAGGCGTCCAGTACGGGACGGCGACGCGCTCCGGGGGGTGTCGGGCACGGCAGCACGATGGCAGGGCGTGGGTGCGCGTCGGGACCGTTCCGAGCGTGTTCACCCGTCCGGACCCGCCGGCCTGACGCGCCGACGCGCCGCGTCACGCGGACGGCACCGTGGCGCCGACGGGCGCGGTCAGCGGGTCCGCGGCGCGGCGGGTGCGGCCCTCGTCGGTGACCGTCGCGAAACCCTCGCGCACCCAGTACTCGTACCCGCCGATGAGCTCCCGCACGCGGGTGTAGCCCAGCTCGGCCAGGGCAAGCGCGCCCCACGTGCTGCCGTTGCAGCCCGGCCCCCAGCAGTAGACGACGACGTCCGCGTCGCGGTCCGGGAGCACGTCGGCGGCGCGGGCCGTGAGCTCGGCGCCGGGGACGTGCACGGCCCCGGGGATCCGGCCCTGCCGCCACCCCTCCGCGGAGCGGACGTCGACGACCACCGGCGCGCGGCCGGCTGCGCGGTCCGCGGCGAGGTCGGCGGGGTCGGTCTCGTAGGCGAGCTTGGCGGCGAAGAAGTCGCGGGCGGTGATCGAGGTCTGCATGCCCACCATCGAACGCGGGACGCGACCCGCTGACCAGGCACTTCGCACGGGGAATCGGGCATCTCGCCGGGGATCCGCTGGTACGGTGCGCGTCGTGCCGACGAATCCACGCCTCGCGCTCGACGCCACCGACCACCGGATCCTCGAGCACCTGCAGCGCGACGGGCGGCTGAGCGTCGCCGACCTGGCGCGGGCCGTGAACCTGTCCGCCAGCGCCACGGCCGACCGGGTCCGCCGCCTCACCGACGCGGGCGTCATCACCGGGTACACCGCGGTCGTCGACCCGCAGGCCCTGGGGTACGCGATCACCGCGTTCGTGCGCCTGGCCTACCCCTCGGGCAACTACCGGCCCTTCCACGACCTCGTCGACACCACGCCCGAGATCGTCGAGGCCCACCACGTGACCGGTGCCGACTGCTTCGTCATCCAGGTGATCGCCCGGTCCATGCCCGACCTGGAGCGGCTCACCGGCAAGCTCGCGACGCTGGGGTCGATCACCACGAGCGTCGTGTACTCGACCACGGTCCCGCGGCGGAACCTGGTGCCCGCCTGACGCTGCGCGGTGCCCGCCCCGCGGAGCAGGGTGGGTCCATGACCGACCTGTCGTCCGTCGTCGTCACCGGGGCCAGCGGCGGTGTGGGGAGCGCGATCGCCGAGCACCTGGCGGCGCTCGGGCACGTGGTCGTCAACCTCGACCCGGCGGCACCCGCGCACGCGGTGCCGGGCGTGCACCACGTCCGGGCGGACGGCGGTGACGCCGACGCGGCCGCCGCTGCCGCAGAGCTCGCCGAGCAGCACGCGCCGCTGACCGGGTGGGTCAACAACGCCGCGGTCTTCCGGGACGCGGACCTCGCCACGGCGAGCGCCGCGCAGGTCAGCGAGCTCGTCCGGCGCAACCTCGACCTCGCCGTCGTCGGTTGCTCCACCGCCGTGCGCCACCTGCTCGCGCACGGCCGGCCCGGTGCGATCGTCAACGTGTCCTCCCACCAGGCGCAGCGGCCCGTGCGCGGGGCCCTGCCCTACGCGGTGGCGAAGGCCGCGGTCGAGGGGCTCACGCGGGCGGCGGCCGTCGACCACGGGCCGGGGGGCATCCGGGTCAACGCGGTCGCGCTCGGCTCGGTGACGACCGCCCGGTACGAGGAGTACCGCCGCGAGCACCCGGGGGTCGACGCGCAGATGGCGGCCCTGCACCCGCTCGGGCACGTCGGCCGCCCGCAGGACGTGGCGCACGTCGTGGCCTTCCTGCTGTCACCCGACGCCGCGTTCGTGACGGGGGCGGTGCTGCCCGTCGACGGCGGACGCGCAGCGCTCGGGCAGGACCCCGAGAGCCTCTAGACGCATCTCGTACGTGCCGCGCCGGTGGTATCCCGTGCCCCCGCTGCGTGCTCCTCCCGGAAGACCCCGGGAGGCCCGCCATGCCCGACGACCGCGACCGCTGCGTCCACGACCGCTCCGTCCACGACCGCCTCGTCCTCGACCGCCCCGACGACGCCGCGCACGCCGCGCGCCTGCTCGCCGCGGGACGTCCCGTCGCGCACGGTTTCGCGAACATCTACGCCCTGACGGCCCGCGCCGACGCGGTGCAGCGGCTCAACGTCCTCAAGGGCCGGCCCCGCAACCAGACGGGCAGCCTCACGGCGGCGACGGGGCACGTGCTCGACGCGTTCGACCTCTCCCGGCTCCCGCGCAACGTGCCCCCGAGCCTGGTGGCCGACGTCGTCGACGCCTTCGCGGCGGTCGGCCCGTTCGGGTTCCGCGGCCCAGCCGCCGCCCACGTCCCGGCCGGCCTGACGGCGCGCGACGGGCCGGCGACGACGACCCAGGTGATCGTCCCCGGCGACGCGTGCCCGTCGCAGCGGTTCCTCGCGGCGGCTGCGGACGCCGTCGGCGGCGGACTGCTCGCGATCACCTCCGCGAACCGGTCGCGGCACGTCACGGGCGACGCGGACGCACCCGCCCACTGGCGCGCCGACGCCCTGCGCGCCGAGCTCGCCGACGTCACCGACGCCGTCGTCTGGCTCGAGCACGCCGACGAGGCCGCCGCCCGCGCGCGCTTCCCCTGCCACACGTCCGTCTCGACGAGCATCCTCGCGCTGCACCGCGCCGAGCGGGTGCGGGGGCACGTCCACCTGGTGCTCGAGCGGCACGGCTCGCTGGGTGCCGACGACGTGGCGCGGGTGCTCAGCGGCCTGGGCCTGCACCTCACCGTCGGGCCGCGGGCGGCGGTGCGGCTCACCCCCCGCTCCTACGGCCCCGAGCCGGCGGCGAGGCTCGTCGGACGGCCCGGGGTCGCGGCCCGGTGAGGTCGCGCGACCGGCGGGCTGGTGCCGCTGCGGACGTGCTGGGACCCTTGCGCCCATGACAGCGACGCCCGCCGACCAGGAGTGCGTCTTCTGCGCGATCGCCGAAGGCCGGGCCGAGGCCAGCGTGGTGTTCGAGGACGACACCGTCGTCGTCTTCATGGACCTGCACCCCGTCAACCCGGGCCACCTCCTCGTCGTCCCGCGCGCGCACGCCGTGGGCCTCGAGGACCTCGACCGGGCCACGGGTGCGCACGTCTGGACGGTCGGGCACGACATGGCCAGGGCCCTGCGCGCCTCGACCCTGCGCTGCGACGGCATCAACGTCGTCCTCTGCGACGGGAAGGCCGCGTTCCAGACGGTCTTCCACGTCCACCTGCACGTCATCCCGCGCCGCACCGGCGACGGCTGGACCCTGCCGACCGACCCGCCGGAGCGGGCCAAGGCGCTCCGCGACCGTGACGCGGCCGCGATCAGGGACGCGCTCACCCGCGTGCGCTGACCGGCGCCCGGGTCGCTGCTGCCGGCGGAGCGGGAGGACACGGAGCGCCGCGGGTCCACGCGCGCGCCCCGCGGATCAGGTCTAGATTCCGGCGATATGGACATGCTCTCAGGGGGCGAGATCGACCAGGCGCAGCTGGCCGACTGGCGCAAGCTGGCCCAGGGGCTGCACGCCCGGTACCTGGTCGACGGGTTCGGCACCGGTGCCCGCTTCCTCGCCGCGGTGGGCGAGGCGGGCGACGCGTTCGGCCACCACCCGACCGTGACGATGAGCGCGGGGCACGTCGACCTCAAGCTGGTCAGCCCGGACGCGATCTACAGCGACGGCGAGGGCACCGACCACGTCGTCGAGTGGGTGACCCAGAAGGACGTCGACTTGGCCCGGCAGATCACGCAGATCGCCGCCGACCACGGGCTGGCCCCCGACCCGGCGTCGGTCAGCGTCGTCGAGCTGGGCCTCGACGCGGCGGACTCCGCGACCATCGCCCCGGTGTGGGCGGCGCTGCTGACCGGTCTCACCGAGGCGCAGGGCCACGGGTCGCCCAGCGACGAGGTCCGCGACGTCACGGGGCGGGTGCCGAACCTGTGGTTCGGGGACGCCGACGACGCCGACGGTCCCCGGCAGCGGTTCCACGTCGAGGTGTACGTGCCGGCCGATGTGCTGGAGCAGCGCATCGCCGCCGCGGTCGCCGCGGGCGGGACCGTGGTGGACGACAGCGACGCACCGTCGCTCACCGTGATCGCCGACCAGGAGGGCAACACCGGGGCGGTCTGCGTGGCCTGACCGGGGCTGCCGGTCGTCCGCCGGATCGCGGTACGGCCTGCGACGCGGGACGCTCGGGCGGGGGACAGTCGAGCGGGGGGCGCTCGCGGGCTCGCCCGGGACGGAGCGCGGCGTGATCAGGCACTCGGTGGACACGGGACGGGGGACGGACCGGCCGCCTCCGGCGGACGTGCGCGCGGACGAGCCCGGCGCCACGCCGGAACGCCAGGACGCCCTGGTGTCCGAGGGCTGGGCCGCCACGGTCGGCACCGTCGCCGGGCGCGTGGCCCAGGCGATGGCGGCCTGGCAGGTGGTCGCGCTGCTGCTCCTGCCGTTCGCCCCCGGCGTGGTGCACCGCCTCGCCGAGGTGCTCTCCGTGCTGAACCTGCCCGCCCAGCCGGGGTTCTTCTCGCTCGTGCTCCTGGCGACGGTCGCGTCCGGGCTCGTGCGCCGCCTGCGCGTCGCGCTGTGGTTCGTCGTGCTCGTGTGGCAGGTGCCCGTCGTGCTCGTGGGGCTGGTCGTGGCCGTCCTGTGGGTCCTCGACCCGGCAGGGCGCGCCGACCTCGGTGTGGCGTCGCGGGACGTCGTCGCGTGGGTGGTCGCGGCCGTCGCCGTGCCGGTGCTCGTCAGTGCACGGGCGGCGTTCCCGGCGCGCGTGCGGCCGGGCGGCTGGTGGCGGTCCCTGCTGGTGGCGCTCGGGGGCGTGGCCGCCGGCACCCTCCTGTCGTTCGTGCTGCTGCGGGTCGCGGGGCGCGGGCTGCCGACCGTGGGCGACCAGCTGCAGTGGGCGTTCGCGCAGGCGTTCAGCGTCTACGGCTCGGCGTTGGACCCCGGCACGGTGGGTCACGTGCCGGCGTGGGTCGGGGTCGTCGGCGGTCTCGTCGCCGCGCTCGGGCTGGTGCTGGCGCTCCTGGTGTTCACGCGGTCCCGGGAGCCGGTGGGGACCGACGCCGCCGCCGACCGGCTGCAGGTCCGTCGGCTGCTGCTCGAGCACCCGTCCGGCGACTCGCTGGGGTACTTCGCGACCCGGGACGACCGCGCGACCCTGTTCTCCGCCGACCGGCGGGCGGCCGTGTCGTACCGCGTGGTGTCGGAGGTGTGCCTCGCGGCCGGGGACCCGATCGGCGACCCCGCGGCGTGGCCCGACGCCGTCGCCCGGTGGTTGGCCACGGCCCGGCGCTACGGCTGGGTGCCCGCGGTGACGTCGACCACCGAGGCCGGGGCCCGGGTCTACCGCGCGGCCGGTCTGCACCCCATCGTCATGGGCGACGAGGCCGTGATCGTCACCCGGTCGTTCGACCTGCGGAACCCCGCCATGCACGGCGTGCGCCGCGCCGTCGAGCGCGGCCGGCACGCCGGCTACGAGGTCCGGGTCCGGCGCCAGGCGGACATGCCGCCCGACGAGCTGGCCGACGTGGTGGCCGAGGCCGACCGGTGGCGCCACGGGCAGGAGCGCGGGTACTCGATGGCGCTGGACCGGTTCGGCTCGCCCGTCGACCCGTGGGAGGCGGTCGTCACGGCGCACGACGCGGACGGCCGGCTGCGCGGGGTGCTGTCGTTCGTCCCCTGGGGCCGGCACGGGCTGTCGCTGGACGTCATGCGGCGCTCGCCCGAGGCGGTCTCCGGGGTCACCGAGCTCATGGTGGCCGGCCTGGTGGAGGCGTCGCACGACATGGGCGTCGAACGCATCTCGATGAACTTCGCGATGTTCCGCGAGACGTTCCAGCTGGGGGAGCGTGTCGGGGCCACGCCGGTGCAGCGCTTCAACCGGCGGGTGCTGCTGCTCGCGTCGCGCTTCTGGCAGCTCGAGCAGCTGTACCGGTCGAACGAGAAGTACCTGCCCGAGTGGCAGCCGCGGGTGCTCTGCTACGAGGCGGCGGGGCACCTGACGCGCGTCGTCCTGGCCCTCGGGCAGGCGGAGGGCTTCGTGCCGCCGCTGCGTCGGCTGGCCGGCGGGGAGCGGATGCCGGTGGCCGCGGCGGACGACCCGGCCTTCGTCGCCGCGGTCGCGGCGCAGGAGCAGGAGCTGCGGGCCGTCCGTGCGCCCACGCGCCGGCTGACCCAGCAGCAGCGCGTCCGCCGCGCGAAGCTCGACGTGCTGCGGGCCGCCGGCATGGACCCGTACCCCGTCGTGGTGCCCCGGACCCACACCGTGGCCGCGGCGCGGGGCGTCACGCCCGACGGGCCTGCGGTGTCGGTCGTCGGGCGGGTGGTGCGGCTGCGCGACCTGGGCGGGGTCGTGTTCGCGGTGCTGCGCGAGGGCACCGACGAGGTGCAGGCGATGCTCACCGCGTCGGGCACGGCCGGGCTCGACCTGTTCCGGCGCGCCGTCGACCTGGCGGACCAGGTGAGCGTGACCGGGCCCGTCACGCACAGCCGCACGGGTGAGCTCAGCGTGGGGGTGACGTCGTGGCGCATGGCCGCCAAGGCGCTGACCCCGCCGCCGGACAAGCGGCACGGCCTGGCCGACGCGGAGGCCCGGGTGCGGCTGCGGCACATGGACCTCGCCCTGCACGACGCCGCGGCCGCCGCGCTGCGGGCACGGTCGACGGCGGTGTGGTCGATCCGCACCTCGCTGGTCGCCCGCGGCTTCCTCGAGGTCGAGACGCCGATCCTGCAGCGGATCCACGGGGGTGCCAACGCGCGCCCGTTCACCACCCACATCAACGCGTACGACCTGGACCTGTACCTGCGGATCGCCCCCGAGCTGTTCCTCAAGCGGCTCATGGTCGGTGGCACCGGCAAGGTCTTCGAGCTGGGCCGCAACTTCCGCAACGAGGGCGTCGACGCGACCCACAACCCCGAGTTCACGTCGATGGAGGCGTACGAGGCGTACGGCGACTACACGACGATGCGGGAGCTGACGCGCGAGCTGGTCGTGGCCGCGGCGGTCGCGGTGCACGGCGAGCCCGTGGCGCACCGTCCGGGGGGTGAGGTCGTGCCCCTCGACGGCCCGTGGCCCGTCGTCACGGTCCACGAGGCCGTGTCGCGCGCGGTCGGCCGGGAGGTCACCCCCGACCTGCCGCTGACCGAGCTGCAGGCGCTGTGCGGTCGGCTCGGCCTGGCGTGGGAGCCGACCGAGACGCACGGCGCGCTGGTCTCGGAGCTGTACGACCGGTTCGTCGAGGGGCAGACCGTCGCCCCGACGTTCTACACGGACTTCCCCGTGGAGACGTCCCCGCTGACGCGCGAGCACCGCACCGACCCCCGCCTGGCCGAGCGCTGGGACCTGGTCGCGTTCGGCACCGAGCTCGGCACGGCGTACTCCGAGCTCACCGACCCGGTCGAGCAGCGCCGCCGCCTCACGGAGCAGTCGGTGCTCGCGGCGGCCGGCGACCCCGAGGCGATGGAGATCGACCAGGACTTCCTCGACGCCCTCGAGTTCGCGATGCCGCCGACCGGCGGCGTGGGGATCGGCGTCGACCGGGTCGTCATGACGCTGGTGGGCGGCACGATCCGGGACACCCTCGCGTTCCCGTTCGTCCGCCCGCAGGGGCGCGCGTGACGCTCGCGCTGCTGGCCGCCGTGGGCGCCGCCCTCGGTTACGGCGTGGGCACCGTGATGGAGGCCGTCGGTGCGCGACGCTCCCCTGGGGCGGGTGCACTGCGCCAGCCGCTGGTGCTCGCCGCGCTGCTGCTCGACGGTGCCGCGTGGCTGCTGTCCCTGCTGGCGCTGGACCGGCTGCCGCTGTTCGTCGTGCAGGCGGTGCTGGCGTCGTCGGTCGTGGTCCCGGTGGTGCTCGCGCCCCTCGTGCTCGGGGCCAGGCTGCGCCGGCGTGACGTGGTGGCCGTCGCGGTCGTGGTGGCTGCGCTGGCGGTCGTGGCCGGCGGGGCCGGCGACCAGCCCGCGGTGATCCCGCCGCCGGGCTTCACCACGGGCATGCTCGTGGCGGCCGGGGCGCTGGTCCTCGTGACCGTGGCGGCGTACGCGCGCGGCGGCCCGCTGCTGCTCGCGCTGCTCGCCGGGCTCGGCTACTCGCTCGCCGCGATCGCGGCCCGCGGCGCCCACGCGTCCGGTGACCTCCTCACCACCGTGCGCCAGCCGCTGGTCGTCGTCATCGTCGTGGGCGGGGCGGTGGGCGTCGTCGCGTACCTGCGGGCGCTGGAGGGCGGGTCGGCCGGTGGTGCGGCCGCGGTGGAGTCGGTCGTCGAGGTGCTGGTGCCCGGCGCGGTGGGCGTCGCGGTGCTCGGCGACACGGTGCGCCACGGCTGGGCGCTGCCCGTCGTGCTCGCCCTGCTCGTGGCGGTGGCCGCGTGCGTGGTGCTCGCGGACAGCCCGGCGGGGGTCGCGGCACAGGACGCCGAGCCCGACGCGGGACACGTCGGCGGGCCGGCTCGGCGCGCGCCGGGCTGAGCGCAGGGGCGGTGGTCGAGGGCGGTGCCGAGGGCAGGGCCGAGCGGGCGGGTCGAGGGACAAGGGCGGCGGCGGGGAGGTGCGTCCCGGGGCCTTGCCGCGTGACCGACGGCGCGCGTACGTTCGCCAGATGGGGGACGTGGCCGTGGACGGCTACCGGATCGAACCGCTCGAGGAGCGCACCTGGGACGCGTTCGCGGGCCTGGCGGAGCGCCACAACGGCGTGTGGGGCGGGTGCTGGTGCACGTACTTCCACCTGTACCCCGACCCGGTCGAGGAGCGCCGGGAGCTGGGCCACCGCGAGTTCAAGCGCCGGCTCGTGCTGGCGGGGCGCGCGCACGCCGCGCTCGTCATGGACGGTGACGAGGCCGTGGCCTGGGCCCAGTACGGCACGGTTGACGAGGTGCCGAACATCCAGCACCGCAAGGAGTGGGAGAAGGGCCTCGAGCAGCGGCCGGACTTCCGGATCACGTGCCTGTTCGTCGACCGCCGGTACCGCCGTCAGGGCATGGCGTCGGTGGCCGTGCGAGGCGCCCTGGGTCTGATCGCCGCCGCCGGCGGTGGCCTCGTCGAGGCGTACCCGCACGACCTGCCGCCGGGCAAGCGCACCTCGTCGTCGTTCCTCTACAACGCGACGAGGACCATGTACGAGGAGCTGGGATTCGCGTACCAGCGGCCGAAGGGCAAGGGCAACTGCGTGATGACGTGGACGGTGCCTGCGGCGCAGGCGTGAGGCGGTGTCCGGCGTGACCGGTGCCGACCGGCAGGGCACG
The DNA here is from genome assembly GCA_023389455.1 of Actinomycetes bacterium. GTDB lineage: Bacteria > Actinomycetota > Actinomycetes > Actinomycetales > Cellulomonadaceae > Cellulomonas. The sequence continues at coordinate 23,419 of JAEWEJ010000058.1, forward strand.
ACCCGCCGGCCGGCACGTCGTCAGGACCCGGTGATGGCCGTGACGATGCCCTGCTGGGTCACCGTCGCGGACCGCCGGTCGAGCAGCCGGCTCGCGAGGCGTCGACGACCGGCTGCGGCTAACGTCCGACCCAGGGGCGTGTGCCAGGGCTGGGGGGCAGAGGCATGAGCGAGCAGAGCGTGACGGAGCGACGTGGTGTGACGGACCCCGCCCGTCGGCGGTACGCCACGGCCGTGCTGGTCGGCATCATCGCGGGGTGCATCGGCGCGATCGTCAAGTTCGGCTGGGAGGTGCCGTTCCCGCCGCGCACGCCGGAGCGCAACGCGACCAACCCGCCGCAGGCCTTCGCGGAGCTGTTCGGGGTGCCGCCGGACATCACGCACGCGACGTACGAGTTCAGCGGGAACGCGCTGCCATGGTTCAGCTTCCTCATGCACTTCGGGTTCTCCATCGGGTTCGCGGTGCTCTACTGCGTCGTCGCGGAGATGTGGCCGCGCATCAAGCTGTGGCAAGGCGTCGCGTACGGCCTCGTCGTGTGGATCGCCTGGCACTGGCTGCTCATGCCGGCGCTCGGCGTCGTCCCGCCGCTGTGGGACCAGCCGCTGGCCGAGCACGCGTCCGAGCTCACCGGGCACGCCGCCTGGATGTGGGTCATCGAGCTCACGCGCCGAGACCTGCGCAACCGCCTGACGCACGAGCCGGACGCGGAGGTCCCGCTCACCTCGCCGTTCCGCTGACGCGAGAGCACGCCGAGCCGCCGCGGACGAACGTGCCGGCCGGCGGGGCGGACCCGCCGGCCGGCACGTCGTCAGGACCCGGTGATGGCGGTGATGATCCCCTGCTGGGTCACCGTCGCGGACTGCCGGTCGAACAGCCCGAACCCGTACACGCCGTTGTAGCCGTTGTCCCAGTAGGCGGTGGCAACGCCGTACTTCTTCGCCAGGGTGACCATGGTGCGGGCGTAGTCGGCGCGGTACCGGTTGTTGGTCGGGTCGGCGGACGTCTTGTCGATCGACCCGTACTCACCGAGGAACACCGGGTAGCCCTTGACCACGAACGCGTCGTGGACCTTCTTCAGCTGGTTCTCCATGTGGACGTGGTCACCCCAGGTCGCGGCGCGCGACGGGTCGGCCACGGCCGGGCCCCACTGGGTGGTCGCGCCGCTCTCGGTGCCCGCGAAGTCCCACGGGTCGTAGTAGTGGACGGAGATCATGATCCGCTTGTCGGCGCTGGGGATCGACGACGACCGGTACTGGTCCGTCGGGATCGTGAACCCGTAGCTGCCGGTGGTGTAGTCGATGTTCGTGTTCCAGCCCGGGACGAGCAGCCACCGCGAGGCGTTGGTGCCGCCGGTGCGGCGCACCGTGTCGACGAAGACCTGGTTGTACGCGTTGATGTTCGAGTAGCAGGGCTGCGTCGGGGTGCCGTACTGCCCGTCGAAGTTCTCGTTCATCGACTCCAGGACCAGCCGGCCGCCGTAGTCCTTGAACACCGTCGCGACCTGCTGCCAGACCTTCTGGTACTTCGCGCGGATCTGCTCCTGGCCGGACGCGTCGCAGATCAGCCACGCTCCGCTGACGCTCGTGTAGCCGTCGCCGTGCATGTTGATCACCACGTAGAGCCCGCGGTCGTACGCGAGGTCGACGACCTGCTGGATCCGGGTGAGCCAGGCGCGGTCGACGGTGTAGTCCGGTGCCCCACCGATCTTGCCGAGGTACGACACGGGGATGCGGACCGTGTCGAAGCCGGACGCCTTGACGCGGTCGAGCAGGGCGCCGGTGATCACCGGGTTGCCCCACGCCGTCTCGCTGGGCACGCCGTCGATGCTGGCCTCCAGCTGGTTGCCGAGGTTCCAGCCCTGGCCCATCTCGGCGACGAGCCGCGCGGGGTCGGCGGTGACCGGCCCGCTGGACGGGGCGGGGCTGGGGCTCGGGGTGGGGCTCGGGCTCGGGCTCGTCGACGGTCGGGGCGACGTGCTCGGGGTGACGGAGGGCGACGTCGACGGCGTGCTGGTCGGGCCGCCGGGGGCGCCCGTGCACGCGACGCCGTTGAGCGTGAACGCCGTCGGCACGGGGTTGCTGCCGGTGGACGTGCCGTTGAAGCCGAACGACGCCGACGCGTTGGTCGCCAGGACGCCGTTGTAGGAGGCGTTGCGCACCGACACGGCTGACCCGGTCTGGGTGACGGTGCCGTTCCACAGCTGGGTGACGGTCTGCCCGGCGCCGAACGAGAAGCGCAGGTCCCACGAGGTGAGCGGGTCGCCCAGGTTCGTCACCTGCACGGCGGCGTTGAACCCCCCGGGCCACTGGCTGGCCACCGTGTAGTCGACGCGGCATCCGGCGGCGGCGCTCGCCGGTGCGGTCACCGCGACCGAGCCGACGACGGCGACGAGTGCCGCCGCGGTCGCGGTCAGCGCTTTCCTCAGAGCATGCACGGGAGGTCCCTCTCGACGGGTGGACGGGTGCTCAGCCCACCAGGGCGGGCGTCGACATGCACCCGTCGAAGCGTTTCGCCAGCACCGCTGACCGCGCGCCCCGGAGCAGCGTCACGGCGCTGTCGGGTGCGGTCGTCCGCCCGGGTCGACCGGGAATCGTCGGCCGTCACCCTGCCGCCGCGGGGCCGGGCGGTGTTGACTCGGGCGATGGCCTTCTCCCCGATGCCGGACCGGCTCGACACCGAGCGGTTCGTGCTGACCCCCGAGGAGCCGTCGGACGTCCCGTGGCTGGCGGAGCTGTTCACGGCACGCGGTGCGGGCACGGTGACCCACGACCAGGCGTGGCAGCGCATGGCGGCCATGCACGAGCTGACGCACCGGCACGGGATCGGGGTCTACGTCCTGCGGCCGCGTGACGGGACCGCGCCGGTCGGCTACGTCGGGATGGTCGTGGGCCGCTGCGCCGTCGAGGAGCCCGAGCTGGCCTACGAGCTGCTGCCCGCCGCGCACGGCCGCGGCTACGCGACGGAGGCGGCGCACGTCGTCCTCGACGCCGCCCTCGCGACGGGCCGCGACCGGATCTGGGCGACCGTGCTCGAGTCGAACGCGGCGTCGCTGCGCGTGCTCGCCAAGCTCGGCGGCTTCGAGGTGCGACGGGTCACGACCGGCGAGCACGGTCGGGTGCTGTGGCACGCGCGCGAGCAGGGCGCGACGGTCTGACGGGCGCGCGCCGTCAGACCTCGAGCGTCACCATCTCCCCGGAGCCGACGTCCACCCGGAACACCACGCCCTGCGGGTGGCTGCCGGCCAGCGCGGTCGCGACGTCGACGCGTCGCAGGTGGTGCTGCAGGAGGCGGCCGATCATCTCGTGCGACACCAGCAGGGGGTGCCGCGCGCCGGACGCCCCGACGCGTGCCAGCGCCCGCGCGGCGCGCGGGACGGCGTCCTCGTAGCTCTCCCCACCGGGGAACCGCCACCGGTGCTTGTCCTGGCGGCGCAGGGCGAGCTCGCCGGGGAACGCCCGCTCCATGTCGTCGGGGGACATGCCGGCCATCGCGCCGTGGTGCAGCTCCGCGAGGTCGTCCAACGGGACCACGGGCAGGCCCAGGTGCTCGCCGCACACCTGCGCGGTGGCGGCGGCCCGGCCCAGCGGGCTGCAGAAGACGGCGTCCACCGGCTCCTCGGCGACGAGCTCGGCCACCGTGCGCGCCTGCGCGCGCCCGAGTGCGGTCAGCGGCGTGTCGAGCTGCCCCTGCCAGCGGCCCTGCGCGTTCCCCTCCGTCTGCCCGTGCCGGGCCAGGTACACCGTCTGCAGGGAAGGCCACATGGTCCGTGAGTATCGCAGGGCGTCGAGGGGCGCCGGCGCGGCCGACGTCCAGTGGCGCCCGGCGGCTCAGTCGCGCGGCCGGTGGGGCAGGACCAGGTCGAGCACCCGGTGCAGCCGCGCCTGGCCGGGGTGGGCGAGCGGTGGCAGCAGCAGCGTGGTGATCCCCAGCTCCGCCGCGGCGCCGTCCCACGGGCCGCGGTCGCCCACCATGAGCACGTCGTGCGGGTCGAGGCCCAGGCTCTCGAGCGCGTAGCGGAAGATCGCCGGGTCGGGCTTGGCGACCCCGAGCTCGTACGACAGGGCCCACACGTCGACCAGGTCCGCCCACGTCCGGCCGTCGCCCGCGGGCTGCGCGGCGAACACGGGGCGCAGGTCGACGTGGATGTCGCTGACCACGCCCACCCGCACGTCCGCCGCCGCCAGGGCCCGCAGCAGGTCGCCGACGTCGGCGGCGAAGGGGTTGAGGCTCGCGTCGGACTCGGCGGCGTACAGGGCCTCGGCGAGCTCGTCGTCGACGCCCGCCGCCGCGAACCACGCCAGGTACGCGGCCCGGTGCTGGGCGGCGTCGGTGTCGACCTGCGAGGAGTCGGCGTGGGAGGAGTCCGCCGAGCGCAGGCGCCGGAGCACGTGCTCGACCGCGTCCGGCGACGCGTCACGGCCCAGGCGGGTCAGCGCGGTCGTCGCGAGCCACGGGAACGTCGGCGCGACGACGAGGGTGCCACGCCAGTCGAGGAGCACGGCGCGGAACCGGGGCTGCGTCGGACCGGGCACCTCACCAGCGTAGGGCGGTGGGCGACCCGGCGTACGGGTAGCCGTGCGACCAGCCGGCGTGCGAGGGTGCGAAGCGCCTCGTCGCCGCATGCGCTGAGCCCCCCGTGGCTCAGGTCTCCTGCGCGTAGTGCGCGATCTTCCCGTCGAGCACGGCGACGGCCGCGAGGATCCGCTGCGCCTGCTCCTCGAGCTCGGCGCGGCGTGCCCGCAGGAACGCGACGCGGTCCGTCGCGCCGGCGTCGCTTCGCAGCAGCTCGGTGAACCGGCGCAGCTCCGCGATCCCGAGGCCCGCGTCGCGCAGGCACGTGACCAGGCCGATCCACGCGATGTCGTCCTCGTCGTACCGGCGCTGCCCGCCGGCCGACCGCACGATCGGGCCGACCAGGCCCTCGCGCTCGTAGTAGCGCAGCGTGTCCACGGACAGGCCGGTGCGCTGCGCGACCTCGCCCGGTGCGTACCCCGTCATGGGAGCCATCGTGGCAGCGCCCGTCAGACCGCGGCGTCGAGACGCGCCCGGGCCTCGTCGGGCAGATCGAGGTCGCGCGCCGCCATGGCCTCGGTGAGCTGGGCGAGCGAGCTCACCCCGAGGATCGGGCTGATGCCCTGCGCGAGGAGCCACGCGAGCACCACCTGGTTGCGGGTCGCGCCCAGCTCGTCGGCGACCTCGGCGAGCACCGCGAGCCGCCGGTACGTCCCGGGGTGGTCGTACCCCTCCGACAGCAGGCGGTCGTCGCGCACGTACGCCCCGGTGAGCAGCGGCGAGTACGCCCACATGTCCAGACCCTCGGTGCGCGCGTGGTCGAGCTGGTCGCGCTCGGCGTGCACGTGCCCGCCCTCCGGCAGGGTCACGCCCGGGCGGGGCCACACGTACGAGTAGCGCAGCTGCACCGCCGACCACGGCTCGACCCCGCGCTCGCGGGCGATCGCGCGGGCCTGCTCGACCCGCCACGCCGCGTGGTTCGACGCGCCCAGCCGGCCGACCTGCCCGGCCGCGACCAGCGCGCCGAACGCCTCGACGGTCTCGGCGAGGGGGACGCTGCGGTCCTCCGCGTGCGCCCACAGCAGGTCGACCGAGTCCAGCCCCAGCCGGTCGAGGGAGGCGGCGAACCCGCGTGCGATCGCCTCGGCCGACAGGCCCTCGGAGGACGAGGGCCACTCGTGCGGGACGAGCGGCTGGTGACGGACCTTCGTCGCGAGCCGCACCCGGTCCCGCACGCCGGGGCGCGCAGCGAACCACCGGCCGAGCAGGCGCTCGCTCTGGCCGCCGACGCCCGACGGGTCCTCCCAGAAGCAGTAGCAGTTCGCGGTGTCGATCCAGCGGCCGCCGAGGTCGACGAACGCGTCGAGCAGGGTGGTCGAGAGCGCCTCGTCGGCGCGGGTGCCGAAGAGCATGGCGCCGAGGACGGGCTCGGGGGTGCGCTGCGGGGTGTCCGTGGTGTTCATGGCGAGCAGCCTGCAACCTGGAGCGCGCTCCAGGTCAAGGCCCGGAGCCGTGCGGTCGTCAGGCGGTGCCCCGTACCGCGTGCCGCACGTACACCGCCCCGTTGTCGAACCTCCGCGTGTCCAGCAGCTCCAGCTCCAGCCGCACACCGAGGGGCAGCGCCGGCTTGCCGCCGCCGACGGACACCGGGCACAGCATCAGCACGATCTCGTCGACGAGCCCGTGCCGGAACGCCTCGGCGCCGAGGATCGCGCCGCCCACACTGAGGTCCGCGTCGGACTCCTCCTTGAGCCGGCGCACCGCGTCGGCGTCGAACTGCCGCTCGATCCGGGTTCGGGCGCTCGACACGGCGTCGAGGGTCGTGGAGTAGACGACCTTGTCGGCGTCGCGCCAGATCCCCGCGTACTCGCGGACCACCACCGGCTCGTCGGCCAGCCAGTCGTCGTCCTCCCAGACGCGCATCGTCTCGTACATGCGCCGGCCGTACAGGGACGTCCCGATGCCCCGCTCGTGCTCGTTCCAGAAGGCGTGCACGGCCTGGTCGGGCTCCGACCAGTCGAAGGCGCCGTTAGCGTCCTCCAGGTAACCGTCGAGCGAGGTGTTGGCGGCGTAGACCAGCTTGCCCATGCGTGCCTCCGGGATGGGGGTTCAGGAGAGGGGAGCGTCGGTCCCTTTGCGGTCCGGCGCGAAGAGCGCCTGCATCTTGTCGAGGCACTGTTCCTGCCCTGCCTGCGACTGCGCCCGCGTCTCCGCGTCCACGTACCCGGTCTCGGTCACGGTCATCCGCGTGCGCCCGTCCGGCAGGGCCTCGAGGAGTACCACGTGCGGCACCTCGGCGGGCACGGTCGCCGGCACGCCTGCCTCGCCCGGGGTGAGCGCCGTGCCCGCCTCGTCGACGAACGTGCTGACGAACGCGAGGCGCTCAGGTGGCTGGACGACGCGGAACGACCACCGGTTGTGGATCCGGAAGCCGCCCCACGCATCGGGTGCCTGCATGGTCACGACGGTCGAGCCGCCGACGCGCACGTCCACGTCCGCCCGTGGGCACGTGAAGCCGTCCGGCCCCCACCATCGGCGCAGCAGACTCGGGTCGCTCCAGGCCGTCCACGCCACGTCGGGCGGAGCGTCGAGCTCCCGGGTGACGACGACGGCGTGCTCGGAGGCGAGCGCGTGCTGCTGGTCGTCGGTGGTCATGGTGCTCCTCGGCGTCGGGGTCGGTGGTGCAGACCGTCGAGGGGCCCGGAACTCACCGCAGCCGGGCCGACGCGCCCCGGGTGTCCTCGAGCGCCGACGCGGCACCGCTCGCGATGGCGACGGCGGATGCCCGCCGGCCGCCGCCGCAGCGCCGTCAGTGGACCGGGGCGACGGCGGGCCGCGCCGTCGGGGAGACCGCCCGCCACGTGAGGACCGCCGCCGCGACCGTCACCGGCACCCAGATCAGGCGCTCGGGCAGCGAGGGCGAGGCGAGGTTCACCACGGTCCCCACCGTCATCAGCGCCGTCGTCCCGCGCAGCACCGCGCGCCGCAGCCGCGG
>JAEWEJ010000113.1 GCA_023389455.1 Actinomycetes bacterium
CGCCCGGACCGGTGCCGCCCGCGGGCGTGCACCGGCCCGGGCGCCTGCGCGCAGGCCGGGCCCGGACTGCCGTCGGCCGCCGGGCTCAGTGGTCGTGCGGCCCCTCGACGGGGTCGGCCGTGGCGACCACGATCTCGTCGGGGACCACGTCGAGCCGCGCGGACCGGAACACCTCACCCGTGAGGACGTCGACGGCGTGGATGCTGCGCGTCGCCGGGTCGGTGACGTACGCCGTCCCGGCGTGCACGCGGACCGCCGGACGGGCGACCTGCCAGTCGGTGGGCTCCTCCCACGGCGCGACGACCGGCGTCGAGCGCAGCAGCGTGCCCGTCCCGGGGTCGACGACGTGAAGGGCGCCGTCGGTGCCGAGCACGAGCGCCTCGCCGTCGTCCCCCCGGGCCAGGGAGCGGAACGTGTAGGACGCGGGGAGGTCGACCAGCCGCAGCGTGGCGGTGCGGGTGTCGACGAGCGAGATCCGCGTCGGTCGCTCCAGCTCGGCGTCCGGGTCGGTCTTGTAGTCGCCGAGCACGACGGGCGACGACTCGCTGCCCGCCTGGTTGCCGACACGGCCGTAGGCGTCGGGGCTCGGCACCTTGGTGAGCACGCCGTCCCGGTAGAGCACGACGCCGTCCTGGCAGCCGATCGCGACCACGTCGTCCGCCGCCACGGACTCGCCGTGGACGCCCGGGCAGGCGTCGGTCGCGGCGAGCTCGTCGCCGTCCGCGTCGAGGACGCGCACGCCGGTGCGGGCGTCCTGCGTGCCCTCGGAGACGACGAGCGTCCCGTCGTGCAGCTCGACGGCGACGCCGTGGTGCGCGTGCGGGGTCACGTGGGTCCGCGCGCCGTCGGCAGGGGTGTTGCCGGCAGGGCCGTCGGCGACGCGCGCGGCGTCGACCACCGTGACCGTGCCCGTGCCGTCGTCGAAGAACGCGGTGCGGCCGTCGTGCACCACGACGTGCCCGGGCTCCTGCGCGGGGTACGTGACGTCGGTGAGCCGGGGCTCGACCGTGAAGTGGTGCGCGTGGTCGCCGTGCGCCCGGCTCCACGTGCCCGTGTCGAGCAGGCGGAAGCCGCCGGGTGCCGAGACCGCCACGTGGCGGCCGTCGCCCGCCGGGTTCAGGCGCAGGTAGCCGTCGAGCGGGAGGTCCGAGACCACCTCGAGCGAGGAGGCGTCCAGGACGAGCACACCGCCGTCGTACGTGACGGCGAGCCGCGGCACGGGCGCGGCCCGCTCGGTCGGGTCGGACGCGGCGGAGGTCTCGGGTGCGGTGGCGGGGGCCTCGGGGGTCGCGGGCGCCGGGCCGGCGCAGGCGGCGAGCAGGGCGGTGGCAGCGGCCGCGAGAGCGGCAGCGGTACGGGACGTGGTCATGGGCTGGGGCGGGCTCGCCCGGTCCTCTCGGGTCGGTGGCAGGGCGAGTGGACCGTAGCGCGAATGAGACCCAGTATCAATAACGAAGACGGAGGTCGGACGTACGGACCGGGCCGTGCGCGCGGCGCTACCGCAGGTCGAGCACGAGCCGGTGACCCCAGGGGAAGGTGGCGTCCACGGTGAACCCGAGGTGCTCGTAGAACGCGACGGCGCGGGTGTTGCGGGCGTCGACGCCCAGGTGGACGCCCGGGACGCCGCGGTCGTGCAGCCGGTCGGACAGGCCGCCGATGAGGCGCCGGCCCCACCCCTGGCCCTGCAGCCGGGGGAGCACGTCGATGTGCAGGTGCGCGGGTGCGTCCGGCGGGGCGGACGACGCGTCCGGGTGGTGGATGCGCTCGACGAGGACGTGGTCCTCGGTGCCGTCGCCGGGGTCGGGTCGCTCGGGGAGGGACGAGCGCAGGGCCGGCCACCAGGACCGCTCGCACCAGTCGTCGAAGGCCGCCGTGTCCGCGGTCGCCACCACGTAGCCGGCAACCCCGTGCTCGTCGACGACGACGAGGCTCAGCTCCGGGTCGGCGACCGGGTACGGCCCGCAGTAGACGTGCCCGAGCAGGTCGGGGTCGCGGTACAGGGTGGTCGCGTCCTGCCCGGCGGCGCCCGTGAGCAGGCACACGCGGTACATGCCCGGCAGGTCGCTCGGGTGGAACGGGCGCATCGTGGCGGTCACGAGCCGACCCTGCCACCGGCAGGGGCCCGCGGGCCAGGGTCGCGCCGGTGCGGAACGGCCGGGTTGAAAGAACGGGCCGTGCACCGGGTAGGATCGACGCCGCAGCGCCCGTGAGGGCGTCTGGCGGGTGTAGTTCAATGGTAGAACATCAGCTTCCCAAGCTGATAGCGCGGGTTCGATTCCCGTCACCCGCTCCCCACGTGAGGCCCCGGCCCGGACGCGAGTCCGCCGGGGCCTTCTGCGTCCCCGCCCGTCGTGGCGGCGCGGTCGCCGGGGAGCCCGTGCCGGAGCCGAGGTGCCTACGGCCCCGGAGGTCATGCGACGCGGTGACACGGTGAGAGCCTCATGTGAACCCGCAGCGCGTAAGCGTTTAGGCGGGTTCTGGCGGGTGACGGCCGCGCTAGTTTGCCGCCGTCGTCGACGCATGCGGAGCGTCACGAACCCCCTCGTCGCTCCGGGCGGAGCTCTGCCGTCGGCAGGCGACGGGGGTCCGTCACCGCGGCCCCGGCGTGCCGGGGTGCCGCTGCCGCCGAGCCCAGGGAGACCACGTGACCACGGAGAACCCGGACACCAGGAGAGCGCTCCCACGGAGCCTCGACTCGGTCCCGACCCCCCGCGCCGCCGTGCCTGCCCTGCGTCCCCGGATCGGTCTGGTGCCCGACCCGGCGCCGGTGGTGGTCGAGGACCACGACGTCGTCGAGCCCGCGAGCCGCGCCGTCCGGCTCTTCGGGGGCCTGGTGATCGTCGCGGCACTCGTGGCCGGCATGGTGGCCTACCGGATCGTGGTGCCGGCCGAGCCCGAGGTGTCGGGGGTGGGGGTCGCCGCGACGCAGGAGGGCGAGCCGCGCGAGCGACCCGGGTCGACGGTCGGCTTCGGCCAGGAGCACACCTACGGCGACGGCCTGGAGATCGCGGTCGGCCACCCCCAGGTGTACGAGCCCACCGCCAACGCGGCCGGCCTGGGGCAGGGCGAGCCCACGCGGGTCCAGGTGGTGGTCGTCAACGGCACAGACGAGGCGTTCCGCCCGAACACGATGCAGGTCACGGCGACGTCGGGCGGGCAGGAGGCCCCGGGCGTGTGGGACCCGGACCAGGGCGTGAGCCTCACGGGCCCCGACCTGAGCGTGCCGGCGGGCGGGCAGATCACCTTCGACCTGGCGTTCGCCGCCCTCGACCCCGGGGACCTGCGGCTCGAGATCACACCGGCCCTCTACGGGTACGGCCCGATGGTCGTCGGAGGGCCCTGACCGCGGCGACCGGGTGGTCCGGGTGGGTGAATCCGGCGGATCGGACACCGTGGGAGCGCGACCATGCTAGTTTGGCCGCACCCCAGGGGTCCGGTCGCCCGGCGACCACGACCTCGCACCGCCGCACCGGGTCGTGGTCACGCCGCTGTCGCGGTGCCCGTGCGTCGTGGGCCGCGACCGGTCCACGTTCAGGAGCCCCGCGTGCCCACCACCCTCCCCCCGACGTCCACGACCCGACGCCGTTCCGTGTCGCGGCTCGCGGTGGCTCTCGCCGCCGGCGCCGCGCTCGCCCTCGCGGGCTGCGCCACGACGGCGAGCGCCGGCGGGTCGACGCCCGGCAGCGGCGGCACCCAGGAGGGCGGGCAGACCGTGTTCGGGGAGCCGTTCACCTACGACGACGGCCTCAGCGTCCAGGTCGACACCCCCGCCCGGTTCACGCCCACGCCGCGTGCCGAGTGGGAGCGCGGCGCGGACGACGTGGTCGTGCGCGTGAAGGTCACCGTCTCCAACGGGTCGCCCGCCGCGTACTCGCCGGACACCTTCAGCGCCAGCGCCGTCTCGGCCGGCACCGACGCGGCCCTCGTCCTCGACAGCGCGTCGCGGATCGACCTGACCGGTCCGGCCGTCACGGTCGAGCCGGCCGAGGAGGTCTCGTTCCACCTCGCGTTCGCCGTGCAGGACCCGGACGACGTGACCGTCACCGTCGAGCCCGCCCTCGGCGGCTACGAGCCCGTCGTCATCTCGCTCGACGAGTCCTGAGCGTGGATCCGGCGCGGCGCGCTCGCGCCGGGAGCGCGCCGGGTCGGTACCCGGAGGGCGTGGCGCCGTGCGCTGCCCACCGGTCCCGACACCTCCGGCCCGGTACCGGGCGCTCGGCATCGGCGTAGGTCACACTTCGCAGGTGACCGACCTGCTCTCGTCGCCGCGCCTGCTGGGCGACGGGACGACGATCGCGCACCGGCCGGACTGGCACTGGCTGCCGCCCGGTGCCGCGCCGACGGACGTGGACCTCGCCCGCGCCGCGCGCCAGGCGGAGCAGCTGCTCGCCGGCCACGGCGTCACGTACGGCGCCGACCGGGCCGACGCCGACCACCACTGGCGGCTGGACCCGCTGCCCGTCGTGGTGGACGAGCCGGACTGGGCGCGCCTCGACTCGGCCCTGGTGCAGCGCGCCGAGCTGCTCGACGCCGTGCTGCACGACCTGTACGGGCCGCGCCTGCTGCTCGACGACCGCGTGCTGCCGCCGACGGCCGTGCTGTCGCACCCCGGGTTCCTGCGGGCCGTCGACGGGCTGCGCCTGCCGGGCGGCCGTGAGCTCGTGCTCACGGCCACCGACCTGGTGCGCGACGCGACCGGGGGGTGGTGCGTCCTGGCCGACCGGACGCAGGCCCCGTCCGGCGCCGGCTACGCGATGGAGGACCGTCGCGTCACGGCGCAGGTCCTGGCCCCCGTGTACCGGCAGGCGTCGATCGCGCGGCTCGGCCCGTTCTTCCACGCGCTGCGCAAGGCGCTGCACGAGGTCGCGCCGCCCACGGCCGGTGACGAGCCCCGTGCCGTCCTGATGTCACCCGGGCCGGGCTCCGAGACCGCGTTCGACCAGGCCTACCTCGCGTCCATGCTGGGGCTGCCGCTGGTCGAGGGCAGCGACCTCGTCGTCCGCGAGGGCCGGCTCCTGCTGCAGGGCATCGACGGGCCGGAGCCCGTGGACGTCGTGCTGCGCCGCGTCGACGGCGAGTGGTGCGACCCGCTGGACCTGCGCGCCGGCTCGCGGCTGGGCGTCCCCGGGCTCGTGCACGCGGTGCGCGGGGGGACCGTGAGCGTCGTCAACCCGCTCGGGGCGTCGGTGCTGGAGAACCCGGCGCTGCTCGGGTACCTGCCGCGGCTGGCGCGTGCCGTCCTCGACCAGGACCTCACGCTCGCCTCGGCCCCCACGTGGTGGTGCGGGGAGGAGCGTGCGCTGCGGCACGTGCTCGCCCGGCTCGACCGGCTCGTGGTCAAGCCCACGGTGCACGGCCCGCGCACGACGACGGTGCTGGGCTGGACGCTGTCCGCGGCGCAGCGCGAGGAGCTCGCGGCACGCATCACCGCCGAGCCGTGGCGGTGGGTGGGGCAGGAGCCCGTCGGGCCGGCCACGCAGGACGCGGACGCCGGGCCGCGGGCGGCCGTGATGCGGACGTTCGCCGTGGCGCACGCCGGCGGGTACACCGTCATGGCGGGGGGCCTGGCGCGGCTGGCCGACGACCCGGTCGTCACGTCGTCCGCCGGGGCGCGGGCCAAGGACGTCTGGGTGCTGGCCTCGTCGACCCCGGCGACCGTCGGCCCGCTGCGGGACGACCCGGTCGAGGTCGGCCGCACGCCGGGTTACGGCATCTCGCCGCGCGCGGCGGAGAACCTCTACTGGATCGGCCGGTACGCCGAGCGCGCCGAGGACGGCGTCCGCGTGCTGCGGGCCGTGGCGGACCGCTGGGACGACTTCCACCGCGCGCCCGACAGCCCCGGCGGTCAGGCGCTGGCGGTGCTGCTGCAGGCGCTGACCCCCGCGGCGCTGCCCGACGGTGATGCGGGCGCGGGGCCTGCGCCGGGTGCCCGCGGGGTGCCCGCGCTGCGGGACCTGCTGCTCGACCGGGCCACGGC
>JAEWEJ010000164.1 GCA_023389455.1 Actinomycetes bacterium
CCCCGACCAGAACCCGGGTGACGCGAAGGCGGAGGCGCGGTTCAAGGACATCGGCGAGGCGTACGCGGTCCTGTCGGACCCCGAGCAGCGCCAGCAGTACGACCAGCTGCGGGCCATGGCCGGCGGCGCCCGCTTCACCGCGGGCGGCCGCGGGGCCGGCGGCACCGCGGGGTTCGAGGACGTGTTCGGCGGCATGTTCGGCGGCGGGGCCAACGGCCCCGGCGGGCGGGTGCGGTACTCCACCGGCGGCGCCGGTGGTGCAGGCTTCGAGGACATCCTCGGCGGCCTGTTCGGCGGTGCCGGCGGTTTCGGTGCGGCCCGCGGCCCGCAGCGCGGCACGGACCTCACGGCCACGACCACGCTGCCGTTCCGCACGGCCGTCGAGGGATCGACCATCTCGCTGTCCGTCGAGGGCCGCACGGTCAACGCCCGCATCCCCGCCGGGGTGCGCGACGGCCAGAAGATCCGCCTGCGCGGCAAGGGGCGTCCCGGTGACGCCGGCGCGCCCGCGGGTGACCTGGTGATCACGGTGCACGTCGAGCCGCACCCGGTCTTCAGCATCGACGGCGACAACCTGCGCGTCACCGTGCCCGTCGCCTTCGACGAGGCCGCCCTCGGCGCCACGATCGACGTCCCCACGCTCGACGGCTCGACCGTGCGCGTGAAGGTCCCGGCCGGGACGCCGTCGGGCCGCACGCTGCGGGTCAAGGGCAAGGGCGTGACGACGTCGCGGCACACGGGCGACCTGCTGGTGAGCGTGCAGGTCGTCGTGCCGCAGAAGCTGTCCGGCGCGGCCAAGGAGGCCGTGCAGGCGTTCGGCATCGCGACGTCCGGGCAGGACGTACGGGCCGACCTGATGGCGCAGGCCAGACGCTGACCTGCGGAGCCGGTGAGGAGGCGTGATGGACGAGGACTCCAAGGTCTACGTGATCTCCGTCGCCGCCGAGCTCGCGGGCATGCACCCGCAGACCCTGCGGCAGTACGACCGCCTCGGCCTGGTGCGGCCGGCGCGCACGCGCGGGCGCGGGCGGCGCTACTCGCCGCGGGACATCCGTGCGCTGCGCGAGATCCAGCGGCTGTCCCAGGAGGGCGTCAACCTGGCGGGCATCAAGCGCATCCTCGAGCTCGAGGAGGAGGCCCGCGCGCTGCGCCGGCAGGTCGAGTTCCTGCGCACGCTGGTCGACCCGGGCCGCCGCGTGTTCCGGGCCGACCCGACCGGCAACGTCGTCGCCGACCGGCTGCACCCGCTGGCCGAGGCGACCCCGCCGCGGCCCACGCGCTGGGTGCCGCGGCAGCTCCCGGCGGGCAGCGCGCGCCGCGACTGACCCGCCGGCGGTGACGGGCGCGGTGACGGGCGCCACCCTCGTCAGGGGGAGCGCGAGGCGATGGGCCGGACGGGTGACAGGCGGTCGAAGCGGTTGTCCGAATCGGACAATCCGGACGACGATGGCCGGACCACCGCGGCTGCGCGGCGACCCGGGGTCGTCGCCTCACGAAGGGGTCCGCCCGTGACCGACGCCCCCGCACGGCCCCTGCTCGGCGCGCACGACATCGCCACGGACCGCGAGCGGGTCCGCCGGCGGCGGGTGGTCCGGCTCTGCGTGGTGGTCCTGCTGCTCGAGGCGTACGTCGTCTGGGCGGCCGTCACCGGGCGTCCGATGGTCGTGCTGCCGGCGGTGGACCCGCTGGTCGTCGCGCCGGTGCTCTTCTTCGTCGCGCTGATCGCGCTGCTCGTGGGCACCCAGGTGGGCGCGGGGCGGTCCCCGCACGTCACGTTCCGTCCCGAGCAGGTGGACGTCACGCTCGACGACGTCGTCGGCATCGACCCGATCGTCGAGGACGTGCGCCGCTCGATCGACCTGTTCCAGACCCACCGCCGGTTCGCCGACCAGATGGGCGGGACCCCACGGCGCGGCATCCTCTTCGAGGGCCCGCCGGGGACGGGCAAGACGCTCACGGCCAAGGCCATGGCGGCCGAGGCTGGTGTGCCGTTCCTCTTCGTGTCGGCGACGAGCTTCCAGTCGATGTACTACGGCGCGACCGCCCGCAAGATCCGCACGTACTTCAAGGCGTTGCGCAAGGCCGCGCGCGCGGAGGGCGGCGCGATCGGCTTCATCGAGGAGATCGACGCGATCGCGCTGCGTCGCGGCGGCCTGCTGGGCGCCGACCCGCGGGCCGCGTTCGTGGCGCTGCCCTCGCCGTCGGCGCTGCTCGCCGGCCAGGGGGCCGGCGTGGTGCGTGACGCGATGATCTCCGAGGGCACCGGTGGCGTGGTCAACGAGCTGCTGGTGCAGATGCAGTCGTTCGACGAGCCCGTCGGTGCCGACCGCCTGCACAACCGCCTCGTGGCCGCCGTGAACCTGCTGCTGCCCGCGCACCGCCAGCTCAAGCAGCGCCGCCCGGTGCGCGCTCCCATCCTGCTCATCGCCGCGACCAACCGCGCGGACCATCTCGACCCGGCGCTGCTGCGGCCGGGTCGCTTCGACCGGCGGCTGACGTTCAACCCGCCGGACGCGCACGGACGGCGTGCGCTCGTCGACCACTTCCTCGCTCGGCGTTCCCACCACACCGAGCTCGACGAGCCCGCCGTCCGTGACCGCGTCGCCGCCGCCACCAGCGGCTGGACGCCGGTGATGGTCGAGCACCTGCTCGACGAGGCGCTCATCAACGCGCTGCGGCGCGGGGACACCGCGATGCGCTTCGTCGACGTCGAGCAGGCGCGCATCACCGAGCTCGTCGGGCTGGGGCACCCCGTGACGTACACGCGCACCGAGCGCGACCTCATCGCCACGCACGAGGCGGGCCACGCGGTGACCGCGTGGCTGGTGGCGCCCCACCGCACGCTGGAGGTCCTGACGATCGTCAAGCGTGGCTCGGCGCTGGGCCTGCTCGCGCACGGTGACTGCGAGGAGGTCTACACGCACACGCAGTACGAGCTGCGCGCGCTGGTGCAGATCGCGATGGGCGGTTGGGTGGCCGAGGAGCTGTTCTTCGGCCAGACGACGACCGGCCCGGCGGCCGACCTGGCCGCGGCCACGCGGACGGCCGCGCAGATGGTCGGGGCCGCGGGCATGACCGGGTCGCTGGTGTCCTTCGCGGCCACGGACCGCGACCTGGTGTCCGCGGTGATCGCCGACACCGCGGCGCGTGCGCAGCTGGAGGAGGTCCTCGACAGCGCCCGGGCGGCGGTGCGCCGGCTGCTGGCCTCGAACCGGGACCTGGTGGAGGCGCTGCGCGACGCGCTGCTGGACCGCCACGAGCTGGTGGGCGAGGAGATCACGTCGGTGCTGGAGAAGGCGGTCGTATCGCGTCCGGGCGGGCAGCAGCCGGTTCCGGCGGCGGAGCGGCTGCGCATCGCCTGAACGGGGGTCGCCCGGTCGGCCCCGCCGTGGGGACGTAGGTCCTGGGGTGCGCGTCCGCATCGTGAGACGCTCGGGGGGCCGGAGATCCCGGCGCGCACCACCCGTCGCACCTACAGGAGCGTGTTCCGTGTCCGCCGTCACCTGGCACCGTCGCCCGACGACAGCCGTCCCTTCCTCCCCCCTCCCGCTGCGCACCCGTCTGCGCCACCTCGTCGAGACCGTGCGCTGGAGCCCGGCCCCGTACTTCGAGGGCTCGGCGCGTCAGCGCCTGCGCTACGTGGGCTACCTGCTCGCCTCGGTGCTGGCCTGGACGGTCGGCAGCCTCGTCGTCCTCGCGGCGATCGGGCGGGCGCTCGCGTCGGTCTGACGCACCGGACCCCGTATCGGGAGCGCAATGGCGCGCCCCGGTGCGGACCTCACCTCCGCGCGTGGCAGGGGCCGACACCCTGCCGGCCGACCCAGCGCACCCCTCGCCACCACGGCGGGGGGTGCGTCCGTCTGCCCCTTCGGGTGATCTTCGACCCGCCCCGGCGCCGTGACGGCGGGGTGTCGCACGGCACTCCCGCACGACAATGCGGACAACCTGCCCGAACAGCCTGTGGACGACGGTGGGGACGACCCGCCGGGCCCTGTGCACGCCGCTGTGGGCGGCCCGTCGTCCTGCGCACGGACCGGCGCGTCGTCGCACGTCAGCGGCTCGTGCCGGTGTCCACAGGTGGTGCGCGGCAGGACCCACAGGGTGAAGAACGACACGGCTGTAACACAACACTTAGTGGGTACTTGCGATGTCAGACCCCAGGTGTAGTGTCTTGCCAGACGGCTCGCCCCGAACCACACGGGTGTCATGCGGACCTTCGCCGGCAGGTCGGAACGGCTCCCTCGGGGGGCGCTCCGCAGGCGGTGACGAGGACGCAGGACCCCGACCCCCGGGTGACGCGGCCGCCACGGCGACATCACACAGACCACGAGCTCGGGGGAGCAGACATGACCATCACGGTGTACAGCAAGCCGGCCTGCGTGCAGTGCACGGCCACGTACCGCGCCCTCGACAAGCTCGGCCACGACTACACGGTCGTCGACATCTCGGAGGACGCCGACGCGCGTGACTACGTCATGTCGCTCGGCCACCTCCAGGCGCCCGTCGTCGTCGCCGGTGGCGAGAACTGGTCGGGCTACCGCCCGGACCGCATCAAGGCACTCGCGGACAAGCTGGCGACGCAGGTCGCCTGAACGCGGCGGACCTCGCGTCCGTCGCCCCGCACGCCCCGGGCCGACGCACGGCTAGCGCCGCGTCGGCCCGGCGGGCACTCGAGAACCGGCCGACCGGCGCCTCGTGCGCGGGTCGACCTGCACCCGGCAGGGAGTGCGGGCCTCGGTGTGCCCGGGCCCGCCGGACGACGGCAGCGAACAGGACGCGGAGAGGGAGGCGAGTGGTGACCGACCTCGTGTACTTCTCGTCCGCGTCGGGCAACACCCACCGCTTCGTGCAGAAGCTCGGCACGCGCTCGCAGCGGATCCCGCTGCGTCCCACCGACGGGTTCCTGCACGTCACCGAGCCGTACGTGCTCGTCGTCCCCACCTACGGCGGGGGCAACGAGGGCGGTGCGGTACCGCGGCAGGTCGTCAAGTTCCTCAACGACGAGGACAACCGTGCGCTGATCCGCGGCGTCATCGCGGCCGGCAACACGAACTTCGGAGAGGCGTACTGCATCGCGGGCGACATCGTGGCCGCCAAGTGCCACGTGCCCTACCTGTACGCCTTCGAGCTCATGGGAACCACTGAGGACGTCACCCGCGTCCGTGAAGGATTGGGAAGATTTTGGCAGCGACAGTCGCAGATACCCGCGTAGAGCTGACGGGGCTGGACTACCACGCCCTCAACGCGATGCTCAACCTGTACGACGCGGACGGGAAGATCCAGTTCGACGCCGACCGGCAGGCCGCGCGCGAGTACTTCCTGCAGCACGTCAACCAGAACACGGTCTTCTTCCACGACCTGGACGAGAAGCTCGACTACCTGGTCGAGAACAAGTACTACGACCCGGCGGTGCTCGCGCAGTACGACCGCGCGTTCATCAAGTCGCTCTTCCAGTACGCGTACTCGAAGAAGTTCCGCTTCCAGACGTTCCTCGGCGCGTTCAAGTACTACACCTCGTACACGCTCAAGACGTTCGACGGCAAGCGGTACCTCGAGCGCTTCGAGGACCGCGTGTGCATGGTCGCGCTGGCGCTGGCCGAGGGTGACGAGCAGTTCGCCATGAACCTGGTCGACGAGATCGTGTCCGGGCGCTTCCAGCCGGCGACCCCCACGTTCCTCAACCTCGGCAAGGCGCAGCGCGGCGAGCCCGTCTCCTGCTTCCTGCTGCGCATCGAGGACAACATGGAGTCCATCGCGCGCGGCATCAACTCGGCCCTGCAGCTGTCGAAGCGCGGCGGCGGCGTGGCCCTGCTGCTGTCGAACATCCGCGAGCACGGCGCGCCCATCAAGCACATCGAGAACCAGAGCTCCGGCGTCATCCCCGTGATGAAGCTGCTCGAGGACTCGTTCTCGTACGCCAACCAGCTCGGGGCCCGCCAGGGCGCCGGCGCGGTGTACCTGCACGCGCACCACCCGGACATCTACCGCTTCCTCGACACCAAGCGCGAGAACGCGGACGAGAAGATCCGCATCAAGACGCTGTCGCTCGGCGTCGTCATCCCGGACATCACGTTCGAGCTGGCGAAGAAGAACGAGCCGATGTACCTCTTCTCCCCGTACGACGTCGAGCGCGTCTACGGCGTGCCGTTCGCGGACGTCAACGTCTCGGAGAAGTACTACGAGATGGTCGACGACGCGCGCATCCGCAAGAGCAAGATCAACGCCCGCGAGTTCTTCCAGACCCTCGCCGAGATCCAGTTCGAGTCCGGGTACCCGTACGTCATGTTCGAGGACACGGTGAACCGGGCCAACCCGATCGAGGGCAAGATCACGCACTCGAACCTGTGCTCCGAGATCCTGCAGGTCTCGACGCCCTCGACGTACAACGAGGACCTGTCCTACGCCGAGGTCGGCCGCGACATCTCCTGCAACCTGGGCTCGATGAACATCGCGCTGTCGATGGACTCCCCGGACCTGGGCAAGACCGTCGAGACCGCGATCCGCGCCCTGACGGCCGTGTCCGACCAGACGAGCATCGAGTCGGTGCCGTCGATCAAGAAGGCCAACGCCGGCGGGCACGCCATCGGCCTCGGGCAGATGAACCTGCACGGGTACCTGGCGCGCGAGCGGGTCTTCTACGGCTCGGACGAGGGCCTGGACTTCACGAACATCTACTTCTACACGGTCGCGTACCACGCGATCCGGGCGTCGAACCTGCTCGCGCAGGAGCGCGGCGAGAAGTTCTACGGGTTCGAGAAGTCGACGTACGCGACCGGTGAGTACTTCACCAAGTACATCGAGAAGGAGTGGAAGCCGCGCACCGCGCGCGTGCAGGAGCTCTTCGACACCGCCGGCGTGCGCATCCCCACGCAGGACGACTGGCGTCTGCTGGCCGCGCTCGTGGCCGAGCACGGCCTGTACAACCAGAACCTGCAGGCCGTCCCGCCGACGGGCTCGATCTCCTACATCAACCACTCGACGAGCTCGATCCACCCGATCGCGTCGAAGATCGAGATCCGCAAGGAGGGCAAGATCGGGCGCGTCTACTACCCGGCGCCCTTCATGACGAACGACAACCTGGAGTACTAC
>JAEWEJ010000187.1 GCA_023389455.1 Actinomycetes bacterium
AGCCCGCTGCGCCGGTCGTGCCGCCCGCCGGTGGCGCGGAGCGCCCGCCGCAGGTCCCCGTCGCGGACGTCCCCGTGCAGGAGCAGCCGCTCGACCCCCGCAGCATCGCGCGGGCGTCGCTCGCCGCCGGTCGGAACCGGTCGTTGTGGTGGACCCTGGCCGGCATCACGACCGCCGTCGGCGTCGCCTTCCTCACCGACGCCGTCGTCGGGTCCGTCGTCCTGGGCCTGCTCCTGCTGGTGTACGCCGTCGTGCGGGCCGTCGGCCGGCCCCCGGGCCCCGCCGCGGTGTCCGTGCGGTCGCGGCGGATCGACGTCGCGATGCTGGTGACGGGCGGCGTCGCGCTGATCGGGCTGGCCTCGGTCCTGCCGCCCGGCTGAGATCGAGCCGCCGCCCGAGCGGTCGGGGGTCCGGTCGTCGTCGCACGTCGCCGCGCTGCCGTCGTGCCGGTCCTCGCGCGCCCCGGTGGCGTCCGGCACACGTCAGGGCCCGGGGAGCGGTGCTCCCCGGGCCCCGACGGTCGGTGTCAGCGCGGGGTGACGACGACGTCGTCGTCCGCGACGTACAGCTCGTCCTCGCCGAACAGCGAGTCCTCGACCGGCTCGGCCGCGAACGCGCGGTAGACGAGCGCGGCGATCGCGGCGCCGAGCAGCGGCGCGACCCAGAAGAGCCAGACCTGCTCCAGGGCCCACGACTCGGAGAAGATCGCCGCGGCGAGGGACCGTGCCGGGTTGATCGAGCCGTTGGTGACGGGCGTCGCGAGCATGAGCACGACGGTCAGCGTGAGGCCCACGGCGAACGGCACGTGCGCCCGGTTGGCGCGGCGGTCGGTGGCCCCGAGGATGATGCCGACGAACACGGCGGTGCCGACGACCTCGACGAGCAGCGCGGCGACGAGCCCGAACTCGGCCTGGCCGTTCGACAGCGTGGCCAGCGGGGAGTGCTCGGCGAAGCCGTTGGCGGTGTTGCTGAAGAACGACCGCACGGTCGCCTCGCCACCCTGGCTGAGCAGGGCCGGCAGGTTCGCCGGCACGGTCAGGTACAGCACGGCTGCGCCGAGCGCACCGCCGACGACCTGCGCGAGCCAGTACGGCAGCAGGTCGCGGAACGGCGTGCGGCCGGCCAGGCAGGCGCCCAGGGTGACGGCGGGGTTGAAGTGCCCGCCCGAGACGTGGCCCACCGCGACGATGCCCGCGAGGACCGCGACGCCGAAGCCGAGCGCGACGCCGAGCCCGAAGCCCACGTTGCTGAAGGCGGAGTAGAGCGCGATGCCGACCCCGACGAGGACCAGGAAGAAGGTGCCGAAGGCCTCGGCCCCGAGCCGTGCCGCCAGGCCCGGTCCGGCGGCGACGACCGTGCCGGCGGGGACGACGTACGCCTCCTCGGGCTCGTCGTCGTCCTCCTCGTCGTCGTCGTCCGCGTCGGCGACCACGGTGACGGGCTGGGGGCGGCCGGGCTCGTCAACCACGACCTCCTCGACCACGACCTCCTCGACCGGCTCGGACGGCGCCGGCGCGTCGGGGCGCGGCGTCGTGCTGTCCTCGGGCTCCGGGGTGCCCCCGGGGGTCTCTGGCTTCTGCTGGGACATGTCGGTCCTGTCGTGTCAGGTGGACGGGCCACCGGTCGGTGCCGCGATGCCGTCCGGCTGCGTCCGCTGGACGGGCGTGGCACGGGCGACACTGGGGCGAACTACGCAAGACCAGCATGCCAGCCCGGGCCCGGCCCGCGCAGGGTGTGCCGTGGGGCGGACGCGGGGCACGCAGGCCGCCCGAGGTCTCTCGATGTCGAGTAACCTGGCCGCCACACCCACTGGCACAGGAGGCAGGCCCCCGCATGGCGAAGATCAAGGTCGTCGGCCCGGTCGTCGAGCTCGACGGCGACGAGATGACGCGCATCATCTGGCAGTTCATCAAGGACCGCCTGATCCACCCGTACCTCGACATCGACCTGCGCTACTACGACCTGTCGATCGAGAACCGCGACGCGACGGACGACCAGGTCACGATCGACGCGGCGCACGCCATCAAGGAGCACGGCGTCGGCGTCAAGTGCGCGACGATCACGCCCGACGAGGCACGCGTCGAGGAGTTCGGCCTGAAGAAGATGTGGGTCTCGCCCAACGGCACGATCCGCAACATCCTCGGCGGCGTCGTCTTCCGCGAGCCGATCATCATCAGCAACATCCCGCGGCTGGTCCCGGGCTGGAACAAGCCGATCATCATCGGCCGTCACGCCCACGGCGACCAGTACAAGTCGACGAACTTCAAGGTGCCCGGCGCCGGCAAGATCACGATGACGTTCGAGCCGGCCGACGGCTCCGAGCCGCAGCAGTTCGAGGTCGTGACGATGCCCGAGGCCGGTGGCGTCGCGATGGGCATGTACAACTTCAACGAGTCGATCCGCGACTTCGCGCGCGCGTCCTTCTCGTACGGCCTGCAGCGCGGGTACCCCGTCTACCTCTCGACGAAGAACACGATCCTCAAGGCGTACGACGGTGCGTTCAAGGACATCTTCGCCGAGGTGTTCGAGGCGGAGTACAAGGACGAGTTCGAGGCCGCGGGCCTCACGTACGAGCACCGCCTGATCGACGACATGGTCGCCGCCGCGATGAAGTGGGAGGGCGGCTACGTCTGGGCGTGCAAGAACTACGACGGCGACGTCCAGTCCGACACCGTCGCGCAGGGCTTCGGCTCGCTGGGCCTGATGACGTCGGTCCTCATGACGCCGGACGGCAAGACCGTCGAGGCCGAGGCCGCGCACGGCACCGTCACGCGCCACTACCGCCAGCACCAGGCCGGCAAGCCGACGTCGACCAACCCGATCGCGTCGATCTTCGCCTGGACCGGTGGTCTCAAGCACCGCGGCAAGCTGGACGGGACCCCCGAGGTCACGCAGTTCGCGGAGACCCTCGAGGACGTCGTCGTCAAGACCGTCGAGAGCGGCAAGATGACGAAGGACCTCGCGATGCTCGTCGGCCCCGAGCAGCCCTGGCTGACGACCGAGGAGTTCCTCGCGGCCCTCGACGAGAACCTCGCCGCGCGCCTGGGCTGACGCCCGACCGCGCCACGACGGCGCCCTCCCACCCGGGAGGGCGCCGTCGTGCGTACCGCTCCGGTAGGTTCGACGCAGGCGCCGACGCCGAGGTGTCGCGCCGCCCATCGGTCGACCGAAGGAGCCCGTCCGTGTCCGTCACCACGCCCGCTGTCGTCACCGTCACCGGCGCCGCCGGCCAGATCGGCTACGCCCTCGCGTTCCGCATCGCGTCGGGCCAGCTGCTCGGCCCCGACACACCGGTCCGCCTGCGGATGCTCGAGATCCCGCCCGCGGTGAAGGCCGCCGAGGGCGTCGCGATGGAGCTCGACGACTGCGCCTTCCCGCTGCTCGACGGCATCGACATCACGGACGACGCGAAGGCGGCGTTCGACGGTGTGAACGTCGCGCTGCTCGTCGGTGCCCGCCCGCGCACCCAGGGCATGGAGCGCGGTGACCTGCTGAGCGCGAACGGCGGGATCTTCGGCCCGCAGGGCGCCGCGATCAACGAGGGCGCCGCGGACGACGTGCGGGTGCTCGTGGTCGGCAACCCCGCCAACACCAACGCGTACATCGCGGCCGCCCACGCGCCGGACGTCCCGGCGGACCGGTTCACGGCCATGACCCGGCTCGACCACAACCGCGCGCTGGCCCAGCTGCGCCGGCGGACCGGTGCGGCGGTCGACGACATGGCGCGGCTCGCGATCTGGGGCAACCACTCGGCCACCCAGTACCCCGACCTCACGCACGCGACGATCGGCGGGCGGCCCGCGCTCGAGGTCGTCGGCGACGACGCGTGGGTGCGCGACACCTTCATCCCGACGGTCGCGAAGCGGGGTGCCGCGATCATCGAGGCGCGCGGCGCGTCGTCGGCGGCGTCGGCCGCCAACGCGGCGATCGACCACGTGCACACGTGGGTGCACGGGACGCCCGAGGGCGACTGGACGTCGGCAGGGGTGGTCTCCGACGGGTCGTACGGCGTGCCGGAGGGGCTGATCTCGTCGTTCCCCGTGACCGCGGCCGGCGGGGCCTACACGATCGTGCCGGGCCTCGAGGTCGACGCGTTCTCGCGCGAGCGGATCGACGCGTCCGTGGCGGAGCTGGTCGAGGAGCGCGAGGCGGTGCGCGCCCTCGGGCTCGTCTGACGGGCGCGCGACCGGTCAGCGGCGGCCGCGCATCGCCTCCCGGATCACGTCGAACACGTCGGTGCTGTGCTGGGACCGCGCGAGCCGGTCCGCGCCCGGACCCTCCGCCGTCAGCGGGGTGGCACCACCGGTGTGGCTCCCGGTCGTCCAGTCGACGGTGAACTGCAGGTCGCTGCCCGCCACGGGGAAGGGGCCGTCCTCGAGGCTCTGGGTGACGGCCGGCTCCGTGCTCGCGGTGTCGCCGGACTCGTCCGCGGGGTCGACGTTCTCGACCGCGAGGCCGCCGGTCTCGTGGTCGCCCACCACCACCACGAGCGTGCCCGGGTTCCGCTCGGCGAAGTCCCGGACGAGCGCGACCGTCTCGTCCAGGGCCTGCCCGGCCTGGATCGCACGCCCGGCGTTGTTGGCGTGCGCCATCTCGTCGACGCCCTCCTCCTCCACCAGCAGGAAGAACCCCTGCCGGTCGCGGGAGAGGACGTCGAGCGCCTTGGCGGTCATCGTGGCCAGGGGGACGGTGGGGGCGTACTCGTCGCCCTGGCCCTCGGGGGCCTGCTCGAACATCTCCTCGTTGGCGAACAGCCCGAGGACGCGCCCCGACCGGCTGGCGGCCAGCTCCTCGGCGGTCGTCACGTAGTCGTAGCCGACCGCCTGCGCACGGGCGACGAGGTCGCCGGCCGTGCCGCGCGACACCTCGGGGCGCGGGTCGTCCGGGTCGTCCGGGTGCGCGCCCTCGTCGCCCGCGGGGTACCACCAGTCCTCGCCGCCGCCGAGGATCACGTCGGGCCGCGTCACCTCCACGTACTGCCGGGCGATCTCGCTCTGGTCGCCGCGGTCCGGCACGTGCGCCCCGAACGCGGCGGGTGTCGCGTCGGTGACCTGGGCCGTGGTGACCAGGCCCGTGGCCTTGCGCAGCCGCTGGGCGTGCTCGAGCAGCGTGGTGACGGGCCTGCCGTCGACGTCGACGGAGACCGCGCCGTTGTACGTCCGCACCCCTGTGGCGAACGCGGTCGCGCTCGCGGCCGAGTCGGTCACGGCCTCCTCCGGGTCGGCCGAGTCGGTGCGGGTCCACCCGGCGTACCGGAGCCCGTCCATGGCGAGCTGCCCGTCCTGGCCGACCGTGGCGAGCCGGATGGCCTCGCGCGCCGCGATGCCGAGCCCGTCGCCGACCACCAGCACGACGTTGCGGGCCGTGGTGGGGCTCCCGCGCCCGCGGTCGGCGCCCTGCCCGTCGAGCTGTCCCTGCACCGACGCGCTCGCCGCGAGGCCGAGCGTCAGGGCGACCGCGCCGCCCGCCGAGAACCACGTCTGCCGGCCTGTGCGCATGCTGCCGCCTCCCCCTGGTGCGGGACGTCGTCGTCACCGTCGCCGGGCCGCCGAGGCCCGTGGCGTCCACGATGCCCCGGGTCCCGGCGGTCGGCAACGGGGCGGCGCAGGGTCGGTGTCAGGCCTCGATCTGGGCGCGGCGGGCGGTGACGAGCGCCCGGACCGCGTCGTCGGGCAGGGGGTGCTCGGGCTGGAACCGGATGGTGCCCTTGGCCAGGTCGTACCCGGGCAGCAGCGGCCGCACGGCCTCGACGGCGTCGGGGCTGAAGGGGTACACGCCCACGTGCCGCGCGGCGCGCATGACGGACAGCAGCGGACGGCCCCGGTGCACCAGGGCGGGCATGCCGTAGCCCAGGCCCTGCTCGGCGTCGGGCACCACCGCGCGGGCGACGTCGTAGACGTGCCCGACCACGGCCGCGTCGGCGGGGCCGAGCCCGGCGAGGTAGTCGTCGATGGTCCCCATGGGGCGAGTCTGGCACCAGGCCGGGCCCGGGGCGAGGGCCGTCCTGCTCATCCGGGTCGTCCTGGTCGGTCCGCTCTGCCCGAAACCCTTGCTGCAAGTTCTTGCAAAGGGTTACCGTCGCAGGACATCCACACGGCACGACGACGTGCCGCGACGAAGGAGTCCCGATGGTCGGCCGTCCCCAGCCCCGCCCACCCGCCCCGCGCACGGCCCGTCGCCTCGTCGCCGCGGTCGCCGGCGCCGCCGTGGCCGCCGGTGGTGCCCTCGCGCTCACGGCGCCGGCCGCTGCCGCCGCCGGGTCCGTCGTCCTCGTCGGCAGCCTGCAGGACGAGCTCGGCTGCGCCGCCGACTGGGACCCGGCCTGCGCCGCGACCACGCTCGACGCCACCGACGTGCCCGGGCGCTACTCGACCACGGTCACGGTGCCCGCCGGCAGCCACGAGTGGAAGGTGGCGCTCGACGGCACCTGGGACGCGTCGTACGGCGCCGACGGCACCGACACGAACACCCCGCTCGTGCTCGCCGGCCCCGCCGAGCTCACGTTCACCTACGACGACGCCACGCACCGCACGTCGGTGGTCGTCGAGGACCTCGCCGGCGGCTACACCGACGCCGACGCCGCCCTGGTCGCCGACCCGGTCCGCGACCCCGGCGCGGGGGAGAGCTTCTACTTCGTCCTCACCGACCGGTTCGCCAACGGCGACCCGACCAACGACACGGGCGGCCTGACCGGTGACCGCCTGACCACCGGCCTCGACCCCACCGACAAGGGCTTCTACCACGGTGGGGACCTCGCGGGCCTGCGCGAGCGGCTCGACTACATCGAGGGGTTGGGCACCACCGCGATCTGGCTCACGCCGTCGTTCCTCAACCGCCCGGTGCAGGGGACCGGCGCCGACGCGTCGGCCGGCTACCACGGCTACTGGATCACGGACTTCACGCGGATCGACCCGCACCTGGGCACGAACGCCGAGCTCGAGGCGCTCATCGACGACGCGCACGCGCGCGGCATCAAGGTCTACTTCGACATCATCACGAACCACACGGCCGACGTCATCGACTACGCCGAGGGCACCCAGGACTACGTCGACCAGGCGACCGAGCCGTACCGCGACGCGGCGGGCACACCGTTCGACCCGGCGGCCTTCGCGGGCACGGACGACTTCCCGGAGCTGGATGCCGGGACGTCGTTCCCGTACACCCCCGTGGTCGACCCGGCCGAGGCCGACCTCAAGGTCCCGGCGTGGCTGAACGACCCGACGCTCTACCACAACCGCGGGAACTCGACCTGGACGGGGGAGTCGGTCACGCACGGGGACTTCAGCGGGCTCGACGACCTCATGACCGAGCACCCCACGGTCGTCGACGGGTTCGTCGACGTCTACGAGGCGTGGGTCGACCTCGGCGTGGACGGCTTCCGCATCGACACGGTCAAGCACGTCAACCGCGAGTTCTGGGACGTCTTCACCACGCAGGTCGCGCTGCACGCGACCGCGGCAGGGAACCCGGACTTCTTCATGTTCGGCGAGGTGTACGACGCGGACCCCGCGCTCACCGCGCCGTACGTGCGCGAGACCGACATGAACGCCGTCCTCGACTTCTCGTTCCAGGCCGCGGCGGCGAGCTACGCCAAGGGCCTGTCGGCGGCCGGGTTGCAGGGCCTGTTCCGGGGCGACGACCTCTACACGACGCCGACGAGCAACGCGCAGGCGCTGCCGACGTTCCTCGGCAACCACGACATGGGCCGGATCGGGTACGCCGTCAAGGACGCCGGTGACGCGCAGGCGCGCTCCGGGCTGGCGCACGCCCTGATGTACCTCACGCGCGGCCAGCCGGTCGTCTACTACGGCGACGAGCAGGGGTTCGTCGGCGACGGCGACCTGGGCGGCGGGGACAAGGACGCCCGGCAGTCGCTGTTCGCCACGCAGGTCGACGAGTACGCCGACCAGGCGCTGCTCGACGGCACCCCCGCGGGCTCGGTCGACCGGTACGGCACGGACGCGGCGCTCTACACGCACGTCGCCGGGCTGGCAGGGCTGCGCGCCGCGACACCGGCGCTGACCACCGGGGCGCAGGTCGAGCGCTACGCCGACGGCGCGGTGTACGCGTTCTCGCGGGTCGGGGACGACGACGTCGAGCACCTCGTCGCGCTCAACAACGCCGCGACCCCGGCCACCGTCACGGTCGACACGCTGACCCCCGGCGCGTCCTTCACGCCGCTGCTCACGACGTCCGGCACCGACACGGTCGACGGTGCGCCCGTCACCGCCGGCGGCGACGGAGCGGTCACGCTCACGGTGCCGCCGTTCGGCGCCACGGTCCTGCGGGCCGGCACGACGGTGGCCACCGGCGACGACGCGATCGCGCTGACCGTGCCCGCGCCGGGTGCGGCGCTCACGGGTCTGGCCCCCGTGGCGGCCGACGTGGCCGACGACGTGGCCGCCGCCACGTCGTTCGCCTACCGGGTCGTCGGCGACGACGCCTGGACCCCGCTCGGCACCGCCGAGACCACGACGCCGCGCGTCTTCCACGACGTCGCCGACCTGGCGCCCGGGACCCTGGTGGAGTACCGGGCCGTGCGCGAGGACGCGGCGGGCGCCCGCAGCGCCGTGTCCACGTACGGCAGCGTCGGGGTCGCGGTCGACGGCGTCGAGCCCCCGGCGGGGCCGGGCGGCACGCTCGTCACGGTCCCCGGCAGCCACAACGCCGCGATGGGCTGCCCGGGCGACTGGCAGCCCGGCTGCGAGGCCGCGCGCCTGACCTCGACCAACGGGCTGGTGTACTCCGGGACCTTCACCCTGCCGCCGGGCTCGTACGAGTACAAGGTCGCCGTGGGCGGCACCTGGGACGAGAACTACGGCGCGGGCGGCGCCCCGGGCGGCGACAACATCACGTACACCGTCACGGGCGACGGACCGCAGCAGGTGACGTTCGTCTACGACGCGACCACGCACCAGGCGACGTCGTCGGCGCAGGGCGCCCTGCTCACGCTGCCGGGGTCGTACCAGAGCGAGGCGGGCTGCCCCGCCGACTGGGACCCCGCGTGCCTGGCGACCGCGCTGGTGGACGGCGACGGCGACGGGACCGCGACGTTCACGCTGCCGGACCTGGCGGCCGGGACGTACGAGGTCAAGGCCGCCCACGGCCTGTCGTGGGCGGAGAACTACGGCGCCGACGGCGTGCGGGACGGCGCGAACATCGTCTTCTCGGTGCCGGGCGGCACGCCCGTGACCTTCACGTACGACCTGGCGACGCACGTGCTGACGGTGCAGGCCACGGACCCGGCCCTGCCCGGCACCGGGCAGCTCGCCGCGCACTGGGTCGACGCCCGCACGCTCGCCTGGCCCGCGTCGCTCGTCCCCAGCGGGACGGACCCCACGGCGGCGACGTTCACGCTGCACGCCGCGCAGGACGCGACCCTCGAGGTCGGCGACGGGCAGGTCACCGGCGGCGAGGAGGTCGCGCTCGCGGTGGTGCCCGGTGGGCTGACCGAGGCTCAGCGCGCCCGGTTCCCGGCCCTCGCCGGGTACCTCGCACTGCGCGTCGACGCCGACCGCGCCACGGTCGAGCGGCTGCTCACCGGTGAGCTGCTCGTCCGGCAGGCCGACGCCGACGACGTCGCCCAGGCGATCACCGGCGTCCAGGTGCCCGGGGTGCTCGACGACCTGTACGCCGGGCGTGCCGCGAAGCGCACGCTCGGCACCACCTGGGCGAAGGGCGCCCCGTCGCTCGCGCTGTGGGCCCCCACCGCGCAGGACGTCGACCTGCTGGTGTGGCCCGCCGACCGGCGCGGCGACGTCGACACGTCGGCCGAGCCCGTGCGGGCCGCCGCGACGCGGCAGGCCGACGGCTCGTGGACCGTGGCCGGGCCCCGTGCCTGGGCCGGTGCGGCGTACCTGTGGGAGGTGACGGTCTACGCGCCGACCACGGGTGCCATCGAGGTCAACCGGGTCACCGACCCGTACGCGGTGGCGCTGACGCTGAACTCGACGCACGGCGTGCTCGTCGACCTCGACGACCCCCGCTACCGCCCGCGGCAGTGGGAGCGCACGCGGCAGCCGGTCGTGCGGCCCGTGGACCAGACGATCTACGAGCTGCACGTGCGGGACTTCTCGATCTCCGACGAGACGGTGCCCGAGCGCCTGCGCGGCACGTACGGCGCGTTCGCCGTGCGCAGCAGCGACGGCCGCGACCACCTGCGGCGGCTGGCCGACGCGGGGCTGACGACCGTGCACCTGCTGCCCACCTTCGACATCGCGTCGATCGAGGAGGACCGCGCCGCGCAGGCGACGCCGGCCTGCGACCTGGCGGCGCTGCCCCCGGACTCGCCGGAGCAGCAGGAGTGCGTCCGCGCCGTCGCCGGCCAGGACGCGTTCAACTGGGGCTACGACCCGTGGCACTGGACGGCGCCCGAGGGCTCGTACGCCGTGGACGCCCACGGCGGCGCGCGGATCGCCGAGTTCCGCTCCATGGTCGGGGCGCTGCACGCCGACGGCCTGCAGGTGGTCCTCGACCAGGTCTTCAACCACACGGCAGCCAGCGGGCAGGACGCGACGAGCGTGCTGGACCGTGTCGTGCCCGGCTACTACCACCGGCTGAACGCGACCGGGCAGGTCGAGACGTCGACCTGCTGCCAGAACGTGGCCACCGAGCACGCCATGGCCGAGAAGATGATGGTCGACTCGGTCGTGACGTGGGCCCGGGACCACAAGGTCGACGGCTTCCGCTTCGACCTCATGGGCCACCACTCGCGCCAGACGATGGAGAAGGTCCGTGCCGCGCTCGACAGGCTGACGCCACGCCGTGACGGCGTCGACGGGTCCGCCGTCTACCTGTACGGCGAGGGCTGGAACTTCGGCGAGGTGGCCGACGACCGGTTGTTCGAGCAGGCCACGCAGGGGCAGCTGGGCGGGACGGGCATCGGGACGTTCTCCGACCGGCTGCGCGACGCGGTCAGGGGCGGCGGCCCGTTCGACGAGGACCCGCGGCTGCAGGGCTTCGGCTCCGGGGCGTTCACCGACCCGAACGGCGCGCCGGTCAACGGCACCGCCGACGAGCAGCTGGCCCGGGTGCAGCACCAGGGGGACCTGGTCCGGCTCGGCATGGCCGGGAACCTGCGGGACTTCCGGCTGCTCGCGAGCGACGGCACGGTGCGCCGCGGCGACCAGCTCGACTACAACGGGCAGCCGGCCGGGTACGCCGGCTCCCCGGAGGAGGTCGTCACGTACGTCGACGCGCACGACAACGAGACGCTGTTCGACAACCTGTACCTCAAGCTGCCACCGGGCACGCCCATGGCGGACCGGGTGCGGATGAACACCGTGTCGCTCGCCACGACGACGCTGGGCCAGACGCCGTCCTTCTGGCACGCGGGCGCCGACCTGCTGCGCAGCAAGTCCCTGGACCGCAACTCCTACGACTCGGGGGACTGGTTCAACGAGGTCGACTGGTCGCAGCAGACCAACGGCTTCGGACGCGGGCTGCCGCCGGCGCCGGACAACGAGGCGAAGTGGGCCTTCCAGCAGCCGCTGCTGGCCGACCCCGCGCTCGTACCCGCGCCCGCTGACATCGCGGCGGCCGCGACCGCGTCCGCCGAGCTGCTGGAGCTGCGGTCCTCCACGCGCCTGTTCCGGCTCGGCGACGCCGAGCTGGTCCGGGAGCGGGTCACGTTCCCCGGCTCGGGGCCGGACGCCGACCCCGGGGTGGTCGTCATGCACGTCGAGGACCGCGCGGGCTGGGACCCGAGGGCCCGGCGCTGGCGCACCGACGTGGACCGCACGCTCGACGGTCTGCTCGTCGTCGTCAACGCGTCGGACGAGCCGACCACGCAGACCGTGCCGGCGCTCGCGGGCCGGCGGTACGCGCTGTCCCCGGTGCAGGCGCGCGGGGCGGACCCGGTGGTGCGCGGCACGGCGTACGACCGTGCGACGGGCGCCGTGACGGTGCCGGCACGGACCGTGGCGGTGCTCGTCGAGCCGACGCACGGCGGGCACGTGGGGCAACCGTCCTGCGGGCCTCTCGCGCGGTGGTGGCCGGGCCTCTGCCGGTAGCCGGTCGCCGACGCTGGCTTCACGTGTCGAAGCCACCTGCGTCCTCGGTGTGACGGGCGCCACGAGATCTCGTCGTGGCGCCCGTCGCAGCACGGGAGGCGGCGCCGCCCACCCGTGCGCGAGGGGATCCGTCCCGTCAGGACACGGATCGGTCACGACCCTTGATCTGCGCATGGCTTCAGGTCTTGAATGCATGCGAAGCCGCACCCGGCTCACCGGCACGGTCGCCGGGAGGTCGCGACGACGGACGTCGTGACCGGTGGAGCGGCGGACAGAGGAGCGACAACGATGTCACTGGCGTGGAAGAAGAGCGCGATCGCGATGGTCGCCGCAGGTCTGCTCGTCGGGTCCATGGCGGCCTGCAGCTCCGAGCGTGACTCGGGCTCCGGCGACGGCAGCACCGACGGCGGCAGCAGCAGCGCCGAGGAGACGCTCGTCGGCATCGCGATGCCGACCAAGGCGCTCGAGCGGTGGAACCGCGACGGCGCACACCTCGAGGGTCTGCTCACGGACGCGGGCTACGAGACGAGCCTGCAGTACGCCGACAACAAGGTCGACCAGCAGATCACCCAGCTCGAGAACATGATCAACCAGGGCGCGGACATCCTCGTCATCGCCTCGATCGACGGCACGGCGCTCGCGCCGACCCTCGAGCAGGCGGCGGACGCGGGCATCACCGTCATCGCCTACGACCGGCTGATCAACGACACCCCGAACGTCGACTACTACGCGACGTTCGACAACTACGGCGTCGGCAAGATGCAGGGCGAGTTCATCGTCGACGCGCTCGACCTGGAGAACGCGACCGGCCCGTTCAACCTCGAGCCGTTCGCCGGGTCCCCGGACGACAACAACGCGAAGTTCTTCTTCGCCGGCGCGTGGGACGTCCTGTCGGAGCACGTCGACAGCGGCAAGCTCGTCGTGCCGTCCGGCAAGGCGCCCTCGTCGAACGACGACTGGGCGTCCATCGGTGTCCAGGGCTGGAGCTCCGACACGGCCCAGTCCGAGATGGAGAACCGTCTCAACTCGTTCTACGCCGGTGGCGAGAAGGTCGACGTGGTCCTGTCGCCGAACGACTCGCTCGCGCTGGGCATCGCCCAGGCCCTCGCGGGCAACGGCTACGCGCCCGGTGACGGCTACCCGGTCCTGACCGGGCAGGACGCCGACCAGGCGAACGTCCTCAACATGATCGCCGGCAAGCAGTCGATGTCGGTGTGGAAGGACACGCGCACCCTGGGCGACCAGGTCGCGACGATGATCCAGCAGATCGTCGACGGCGAGACCGTCGAGGTCAACGACGAGGAGACCTACGACAACGGCGAGAAGGTCGTCCCGACCTACCTGCTGCCGCCGCAGGTCATCACGCCGGACACGGTCGACGTGCTCGTGGAGTCGGGCTTCTACAAGGCCTCCGACCTGGGTCTGTGAGACCCGCCGGCCCCCCCGGCCCCCCCGGCCCCCCCGCCCGGCCCCCCCCCCCCCCCACCAC
>JAEWEJ010000274.1 GCA_023389455.1 Actinomycetes bacterium
GCGACGACGACGACCCGCTGCGCGCGGGCGGTGGCCGCCGCGACCGCCTCCGCCGACGCAGCCCGCAGACCCACCAGGACGGGGTCGTCCGGGCCTCGGCCCGCCGTGCCCGGCAGCAGCAGGACGGTGTCCGGGACGAGAGCGGCGGCGGCGAGCACGCACCGACCGTAACGCGCGCGGACGGGCGCCCGGCACGCTCGTGGTCGGCGGCGCCGGGTAGGGTCGGACCCATGGGGTGGTTCCGTCAGCGCGCACGCCGGTGGTGGTCCGGCTCCCGGCCGGTCACCGGTGCGTCCGAGCTCACCGTGGACGACGCCGACCTGCACGACCGCGTCGCCGAGCTGCTCGCGCGCGAGCTGGGGTCCGCCGAGCACGGCCCGACGTTCCCGACGCCGGTGTCGCCCGCGCGGATCGCGTCGTGGATGTCCGAGAACCAGTTCTCGTACTTCGTCGACAACGACGGAGACCTCGGTGGCCTGTGGCGCGGGCGGCTCTTCTACTTCTTCCTCTTCGGCGAGCAGGCGGAGATCCTGCAGGTCCGTGGGCAGTGGCACCGCGAGCTCGCCATCGAACGGCTCGAGGAGGTGCTCGACCTGTGCAACGAGTGGAACGCCGAGCGGATCTGGCCGAAGGCGTACGCCCGCGTGCGTGACAACGGCCGGGTGCACGTCGTCGCGGAGGTCGCCACCGACCTGGAGCACGGCGCGACCGACGCCCAGCTCAGCCAGATCCTCTTCTGCGGCCTGTCGACCGGCAGCATGCTCTTCGACGCCCTCGACGAGCGGTACCCCGACCCCGCGGGGACGGCACCGTGACCGCGCCGGGCTGGCTCCTGCGCGTGCTCGGTGGCCTCGCCAAGCCCACGAAGGGACGCGTCCTGGACGACGAGGCGCCACGGCCGCTGACCCGGGACCGCGTGGCGGACTACCTGCTCTCGCGGGGCTACCGCTTCGTCGTGGACGACGACGGCGACCTCACCGGCACGTGGGACGGCAGCCGGTTCTGGTTCCTGCTGCTGGGCGACCAGCAGGAGATCCTGCAGGTGCGGGGTCGCTGGCACCGCGCGCTCCCCCTCGAGCAGAAGCGCGCGCTGTCCCTGGCGATCAACGACTGGAACCGCGAGCGCATCTGGCCCAAGGCGTACGTGCGCGAGGAGGAGGGCGCGCTCGCCGTGTACGCGGAGGTCTCGGCGGACCTCGAGCCCGGTGTCACCGACGTCCAGCTCGCGCAGCTCCTCGCCTGCGGGCTCGGGACCGGTGTGCAGCTCTTCGCCGCCCTCGAGCCCGCCGTACCGGGCGACGGCTCCCCGACGACCGACGACGTGCCGGACAACTGACGGTCACAGGCCCCCGAGCACCTGGCCGAGCACGATCTTCGTGATCATGGCGGCGGGGTACACCAGCGCGTACCCCAGTGCGACGCGCGCGTCGTAGCCGGTCCGGCCGTTGGCGAACGCGAGGACGGCGGGCTGCGTCTGCGTCCCGGCGACGATGCCGGACAGCCGCGTGCCGCCGACCCGCAGGACGCGCCGCATCACGACGTACAGCCCGACGGCCACGACCCCGGTGACGAGCACCCCCAGCACGAGGATGCGCAGCCACTCCCCCGACGTGAACGCGGCGCCGATCTGCGAGCCGGCACGGCACCCGGCCTGCGCGAGGAACATGAGCAGCCCGAGCTCGGCGACCGTCTGCGCCGCCGTGTACGGCATCGCCGTGACGACCGGTCCGATACGTCCGAGCCGCCCCAGCACCAGCCCGACCACGAGCGTGCCCGCGGCCGAGCCGATGGAGAAGTGCCCGCCGGGCACCGGGAAGACCACCGCACCCAGCAGGATGCCCGCGGTCATGCCGAGACCGAGGACGACCGGCACGATGTCCGAGAGCCCGCGCGAGGAGTCGCCGAACCAGCTCGACACCTCGGACATCCGCTCGCGCGGCGCGATGACCCGCACGCGGTCGCCCAGCTGCAGCTGGAAGTCGTCGGTCGCGACGACGTCGACGTCGCCGCGTCGTACGCGCGAGATGGTCGCGCCGAAGCGGTGCAGCAGGTCGAGCTCGCCGATGGTGTGGCCCGCCACCCGTTCCGTCGAGACGGTCACACGGCGCATGTCGAGGTACATCCGGTCGGCCTCGAGCCGGTGGGACGACGCGTGCCCCAGCTCGCGCGTCACCGCCTCGACGTCGTCCACCGGCCCGACGACCGTCACCAGGTCGTCGAGCAGCAGCTGGTCACCGCCGCTCGCGGTCCTGATGGGCGCCTGCTCGCCGTGCCGCACCCGGGAGAACTTGATCCGCTCGCCGTGCCGCTCCTCCAGGTCCTGGACCCTCGGCCCGCCCGTCACCTCGACCCGCACCGTCCGCGTGACGAGCGTCGGGGGTACGTCCGTGTCGAGGTCCCGGTGCCGCAGCGCCGCGGAGACAGCGACGAGCATGCCGACGACCCCGAACAGGTACGTCACGGCGTAGCCGATGGTCGGCCCCGTGGCGTCTCCGGCGGCCTCGCGTGCCGCGGCCAGGGCCGGGGTGTTCGTCACCGCTCCCGCCCACGCACCCGCGACCACCGCACGGTCCAGGCCCAGCACGCTGCCCGCGCCGACCGCGACGACCGCGCTGGCCGTCAGCACTCCGGCGACGGCGAGGATGGGCGCGAGGCTGCGCCGCAGCGACGAGAAGAACGTGGCACCCGACACCAGCCCGACGCAGAACGTGAAGAGGGCGAGCCCGAACGTGCCGAGGGCCTCGGTGATCTCGAGCTCCACGCCCCTCGACGCGGCCCAGGCCGACATCGCGATGGCGAGGAAGAGGACCGCGGCCGCACCCAGTCCGACGCCGCGCACCTTCACGTGCCCGATCGCCGACCCGACACCGATGACCACGACCAGCAGCAGGACGGGCTGCTGGGACAGGAAGAGGAAGACCTCGGACATGACCGGCTCCAGTCGGGCTGCGGGCGGCGACGGCGCCACCGCACCCATTGAAGCCCTCCGCGCGTCGTCGCACGTGGTCCGAAGGGCCCGGTCGTGCACGCGTCGCGGCCGGCGGCGCCTCGGCGGTCAGCCGAGCGGGCGACCGACCACCGGCAGTCCCAGCACGACCGGCCCGGGGGGCGTGGGCGCGGCGGACCCGCACGCCGACCCGCCGTCGCCGTGGGTGTGCTCGTCACGGCCCTCGGCCCGCGCCTGCCACGCGTCCCCCGCGCGGGTGCGCCGCACCCGGAACGCGCCGTCGGGCTCGAGACCCGAGTCGGCGACCAGGTGGTGGGGCGCGGCGTGCGTCACCCGCACGGTCACCAGGTCGCCGGGGCGCGGGGCGTCCGCGCGTGGCAGACCGGCGGGCAGCGCGAGGTGGACGAGGCGGTTGTCGGCCGCACGACCCGAGATGCGGGCCGTCGCGCCGTCCTTGCGACCCTCGCCCTCGGCGACGAGCACGTCGACCGTCCGCCCGACCTGCGCGGCGTTCTCCTCCGCGGAGATCCGCTCCTGCAGCGCCACGAGCCGCTCGTAGCGCTCCTGGACCACCTGCTTCGGGAGCTGGTCGGGCAGGTCCGCAGCGGGCGTGCCCGGGCGCGGCGAGTACTGGAACGTGAAGGCCGAGGAGAACCGGGACCGCTCGACGACGCGCAGCGTCTCCTCGAAGTCCTCCTCCGTCTCGCCCGGGAACCCGACGATGACGTCCGTCGTGATGGCCGCGTGCGGGATCGCGGCCCGCACCCGGTCGAGGATCCCGAGGAAGCGCTCCGCACGGTACGAGCGACGCATCGCGCGCAGCACCCTGTCGGAGCCCGACTGCAACGGCATGTGCAGCTGCGGCATGACGGTCGGGGTGCTCGCCATCGCGTCGATCACGTCGTCGGTGAACGCCGCGGGGTGGGGGGACGTGAACCGCACCCGCTCCAGGCCGGGGACCGCGCCGACCGCCCGCAGCAGCTTGCCGAACGCGTGGCGGTCTCCGAAGCCCACGCCGTAGGAGTTGACGTTCTGCCCGAGCAGCGTGACCTCGACCGCCCCCTGGTCGACGAGCGCGGCGACCTCCGCCAGCACGTCGCCCGGCCGGCGGTCGCGCTCCTTGCCGCGCAGGTGCGGCACGATGCAGAACGTGCAGGTGTTGTTGCACCCGACGGAGATCGACACCCACCCGGCGTAGACCGACTCACGGCGCGTCGGCAGCGTGCTGGGGAAGACCTGGAGCGACTCCGCGATCTCCACCTGCGCGGTCTCGTTGTGCCGCGCCCGCTCCAGCAGGGCGGGCAGGACGTCGAGGTTGTGCGTGCCGAACACCACGTCCACCCACGGCGCGCGCTCGACGATGCCGGCCCGGTCCTTCTGCGCGAGGCACCCGCCGACCGCGATCTGCATCCCGCCCGGGCGCGTGCGCTTGGCACCCGCCAGCCGCCCGAGGTTGCCGTACAGCTTGTCGGCGGCGTTCTCGCGCACCGCGCACGTGTTGATCACCAGCACGTCGACGTCCTCGGCCGCGGCCGCGGCCGGCGACGCGGCGACGTAGCCGGCCTGCTCGAGCATGCCGGCCATGTGCTCGGAGTCGTGCACGTTCATCTGGCAGCCGAGCGTCTTGACGAGGTAGGTGCGAGGGTGCGCGGACGCGTCGCCGCGCTCGTGGGCGGATCCCGTCGCGGGCTCCGTCGCGCGCGCGGGCGCAGGGAGGGGCAGGGTGGTGGACATCGCTCCCCAGGGTACGTCCCCCGCCGCGCGCGACCCGCACCGCGCAGCGGCCACCGGACGTACCGGAGAAGTCGTGTGAACCCGCTGTTACGGGACCGTGACGTGCATTCGTGGCGAACGCAACATCTCACCCGTAGGTTCGACCAATGGCCGACAGCATCACGGCGGAACCCCGCACGTCAGAGGCGGGTACCCGCCCCACGGGTGAGCCGCTCATCGTCCTCGAGCACGTCGAGAAGCACTTCGGCGCGCTGCACGTCCTGCGGGACGTCGACCTCACGGTGCACCGGGGCGAGGTGGTCGTCGTCATCGGTCCGTCGGGCTCCGGCAAGTCGACGCTGTGCCGGACGATCAACCGCCTCGAGACCATCGACTCGGGCACCATCACGATCGACGGCAAGCCGCTGCCGGCCGAGGGGCGCGAGCTCGCGCGGCTGCGCGCCGACGTCGGGATGGTCTTCCAGTCGTTCAACCTGTTCGCCCACCGGACCGTGCTGGAGAACGTGACGCTCGGGCAGGTGAAGGCGAAGGGCGTGCGACCGGCCCAGGCCAAGCAGACGGCGATGGCCCTGCTCGAGCGCGTCGGCGTCGCCGACCAGGCCGCCAAGCGCCCGGCGCAGCTCTCCGGAGGGCAGCAGCAGCGTGTCGCGATCGCCCGCGCGCTGGCCATGAAGCCCAAGGCGATGCTGTTCGACGAGCCGACGTCCGCCCTCGACCCCGAGATGATCAACGAGGTCCTCGACGTCATGGTCGGGCTCGCCCACGACGGCATGACGATGATCGTCGTCACGCACGAGATGGGCTTCGCGCGGCGCGCGGCCCACCGCGTGGTCTTCATGGACGCCGGGCAGGTCGTCGAGCAGGCCGACCCCGAGACCTTCTTCACGGCGCCGCGCAGCGAGCGGGCCCGCGACTTCCTGTCCAAGATCCTGACCCACTGACCCCGCCCCTGCGACCGCAGCACCCCCCGACCGAGCCCACGAAGGACGAACGAAGGGAAGCACTCATGCGTGCACGACGACTGGCTATCGCCCTCACCGCGGTGGCCGCGCTCACGCTCGGCGCCTGTGCCGGCGGCGGCGACGAGGAGCCGGCCGCCACCGCGGACGCCGGCGGCGAGGCCACCGACGACGGCGGCGCCGACGGGACCATCCGGATCGGCATCAAGTTCGACCAGCCGGGCCTGGGGTACCAGGAGGGCAGCGACTACACCGGCTTCGACGTCGCCGTCGCGACCTACGTGGCGGACAAGCTCGGCTACGGCGAGGACCAGATCGAGTGGGTCCAGGCGCCGTCCGCCCAGCGCGAGACGATGCTGCAGAACGGCCAGGTCGACATGATCTTCGCGACCTACTCGATCACCGACAAGCGCAAGGAGGTCGTCGCCTTCGCCGGGCCGTACTTCGTCGCCGGGCAGGACCTGCTCGTCGCGGCCGACGACGACTCGATCAGCGGCCCCGAGGACCTCGAGGGCAAAAACCTGTGCTCGGTCACCGGGTCGACCTCCGCCCAGCGGATCAAGGACGAGTACGCGGCGGGGACCGAGCTGCTGGAGCAGCCCGGCTACGCGGAGTGCGTCACGGCGCTCGTCGCCGGCACGGTCGACGCCGTCACCACGGACGACATCATCCTCGCCGGCCTGGCGTCGGTCGCCGCCAACGCGGGCAAGGTGAAGGTCGTCGGCAACCCGTTCTCCGAGGAGAACTACGGCGTGGGCCTGCCCCAGGACAACGACATCTGCGAGGACGTCAACGCGGCCATCACCGAGATGATCGAGGACGGGACCTGGCAGGAGGTGCTCGACGAGAACGTCGGCGCCTCGGGCTACGTCCCGAACGACGCGCTCAACCCCCCGACGGTCGAGGCGTGCGCCTGACGCCCACCTGACCACCGGCCCGGGGCCGGTCCCGCACCGTCGCGGCGACCGGCCCCGGGCACGCTCACCGTCGCTCCGTCGACGCCGCACACCCGGGAGGCCCGGTGGACGAGGGGTACCTCGACCAGTTCCTGTCCCTGTTCGACGAGTTCGACGTGCTCGGCGCGTTCTGGGTGAACATCCAGCTGACCCTCTGGGCGGGCGTGATCGCGCTGGTCATCGGCACGGTGCTCGCCGTCATGCGGATCTCGCCCGTGCCGAGCCTGCGCTGGGCGGGAGCGACGTACGTCACGCTCCTGCGCAACACGCCGCTGACGATCATCATCGTGTTCTGCGTCCTGGGGCTGTGGGGACAGCTGGGCGTGACGCTCTCGAGCGACTTCCAGACCAACTTCTTCCGCCTCGCCGTGCTGGGGCTGGCGGTCTACCACGCGGCGTTCGTCTGCGAGGCGCTGCGGTCGGGGATCAACACCGTCCCGGTCGGCCAGGCCGAGGCCGCACGCGCCATCGGGCTGGGCTTCTGGCCCGCCGCGCGGCTGATCATCCTGCCGCAGGCGTTCCGCGGCGCCGTGGCACCGCTCGGCAACGTGCTGATCGCGCTCATCAAGAACTCCACCGTCGCCGCAGCCGGCTCGGTGGCCGAGACCTCGGGGCTGATGCGCACCATGATCGAGTTCCGTCCGGACGTGATCCTCGCGATCTTCCTGACCTTCGCGATCGGCTACGTCGTCGTCGTCGTGCCCGTCGGGATCGCCACGACCTCCCTGTCGCGCCGTCTGGCGGTGGCCCGATGAGCGACCTCGTCCTGTTCGACGTGCCCGGGCCCCGCACCCGGCGCCGCATGCTCCTGGTCAACGTGCTCGCGGGGGTCCTGGTCGCGGGCATCGCCGCCTGGGTCCTCGTCCTGCTCGGGGGCAAGGGCCAGCTCGCCCCGGCCCTGTGGCTGCCGTTCGTCGAGCCGGGCACGTGGACCAACTACCTGCTGCCCGGGCTGCGCGACACCCTGCGCGCCGCCGGGCTGGCGATCGTCGCGTCCGGGCTCTTCGGCCTGGTCTTCGGCCTGGGCCGGCTGTCCGCCTCGCGCACCGTGCGCTGGTTGTCCGGCACGGTCGTGGAGTTCTTCCGCGCCGTGCCCGTGCTGCTCATGATGATCTTCTTCTACGCCGGGATCTCCCAGCTCAAGGTCGTCGAGCCGCGCGACGTGCCGCTGCTGGCGGTCGTCCTGGGGCTCACGCTCTACAACGGGTCGGTCTTCGCCGAGCTGGTGCGCTCCGGGGTCCACAACCTTCCCCGCGGGCAGCGGGAGGCGGCGCTGGCGGTCGGGCTGCGCCCCGCGCAGTCCCTGCGCCTGGTCGAGGTCCCGCAGGCGCTGATCGCGATGCTCCCGGCGATCGCCAGCCAGCTCGTCGTGATCCTCAAGGACACCGCGCTGGGCGCGATCATCACCTACCCCGAGCTGCTGGACGCCGCGCGACGGTTCGGCTCCGGCAACGGCAACATCCTGCAGTCGCTGCTCGTGGCGGCGCTGGTGTTCATCGTCATCAACTACCTGCTCACGACCCTGGCCGCGCGGCTGGCGTCCCGTGTCGGGCGGCTCACCGCGGGCACCGCCAAGGCCGAGGCTCCCGCGCTGACGGCGACCCTGGACTGACCGCCGACGTGGCCGGGTCAGCCCGCGGTCGCGCTCGCCCGCAGCTCCCGCACCACCGTGACGCGGATCTCGCCGGGGTACGTCAGGTCGGCCTCGATGTGCTTGGCGATCGCGGACGCGAGCTGCGGGACGGCGTGGTCGTCGACCTCGTCGGGCTCGACGACCACCCTGATCTCCCGGCCCGCCGCCATCGCCAGCGCGCGACGCACGCCCGGGTGGCCCGAGACCAGTGACTCGAGGTCGCCCATCCGCTCGACGTACTGGTCGATGTCCTGCCGCCGGGCGCCAGGACGTGCGGCCGAGACCGCGTCCGCGGCCTGCACGAGCACCGCCTCGACCGTGGCCGGCGGGACCTCGTCGTGGTGCGCGGCGATCGCGTTGACGACGGCCTCGGACTCCCCGCACCGGCGGGCGAGATCGGCACCCACCACGGCGTGCGTGCCCCTCACCTCGGCCGTCAGCGCCTTGCCGACGTCGTGCAGGAAGGCCGCGCGCCGCGCGACGTCGACGTCCGCGCCGACCTCCGCCGCCATGGCAGCAGCGAGCTCGGCGCACTCCACGAGGTGCTCGAGGACGTTCTGACCGTACGAGGAGCGCAGCCGCAGACGACCGACCGTGCGGACCAGGTCGGCGTGCAGCCGGCCCACCCCGGCACGCTCGGCCGCGTCGTGCCCCGCGGCGTCGTGGCGCTCGTCCGCGCCGGCCAGTGCGTCCTCGTACGCGGACTCGATGCGCTGGGGGTTGATGCGCCCGTCCGCCATGAGCGCCTCGAGCGTGAGCTGGGCGACCTCCCGACGCTCGGCGTCGAAGCAGGACAGGACCACGTGGTCGGGGGTCTCGTCGATGAGCACGTTGACGCCGGTGAGCGCCTCGAAGTGCCGGATGTTGCGGCCCTCACGGCCGATGATGCGGCCCTTCATCTCGTCCGACGGCAGCGACAGGATCGTGACGACGACCTGGGCGCTCGACGGGACCGCGACGCGCTGCACCGCTGTGGTGACGATGCGCCGCGCGCGGGCCTCGGCCGTGCGGCGCGCCTGCGCCTCGACCCGGCGCACGTGGCTGGCGGCGTCGTCGGCGGCCTGGGCACCGATGCGGCGGGTCAGCTCGGCCAGCGCCTCCTCCTGCGTCAGACCGCTGACGGACTCGAGCTCGGCCTGCGCCCGTGCCCGCGCGTCCGCGAGACGCTCCCCCGCGGCACGGTCGGCGTCGGCGAGCGTGCGGGCAGCGGCACGCTCGGCCTTGTCGAGCGCACGCTCGCCGGCACGCTGCGACTCGGCCATCTCGTCCGC
This sequence comes from Actinomycetes bacterium, assembly GCA_023389455.1. Taxonomy (GTDB): domain Bacteria; phylum Actinomycetota; class Actinomycetes; order Actinomycetales; family Cellulomonadaceae; genus Cellulomonas. Next base: position 9,501 of record JAEWEJ010000274.1, read on the forward strand.
CTGTGCGCGGACCCGTCGCTCCAGGTCGGCGAGGTCGGCCCGCTCCGTGGCGAGCTCGCGCTCCCGGTCCGCAGCGCGGCGCTCACGGCGCTCGGCGTCGGCGAGCAGCGCGCGGGCCTCGTCCCGGATCCTCGCCACGTCCTCGCTCGCCTGGCGGCGCTGCTGGTCGGCCTCCCGACGCGCCGTCAGGACGAGCAGCAGCGCGACGAGGCACACACCGAGCAGCCCGACCACTGTCGCGATCGCAGCGGGATCCACGGCATCTCCTCCTCCGGGCACCCGTCGCGGACGCCGCTGGCACCCATTGTGACCGCTCGCACCGCCGCTCGGGCAGCACACCGCGCCCGGTCAGGCCACCTCGGGACCGGGCAGCGCGTCCCATACCGGTCCGTACCCGGCGCGGGCCTGCTCCTGAGCGACCACCTCGCGCGCGAGGTCGGCCTGGGTGACGTCCACCGCTCGGACGGTCTGCTCGGCCAGCAGGGAGTCGCGCACGTAGGTGTCGAACTCCCGGGACTTCTCCGCCAGCAGCTGGACGACCCGCTCGTCCACGGTGCCCTCGGCGAGCAGACGGTGGGCCGTCACGGGGCGCAGCTGGCCCATGCGGTGCAGCCGGGCGAACGCCTGCGCCTCCGCGGCGGGGGTGAGCTGCGGCTCGCAGAGCACGGCCACCGAGGCGCACTGCAGGTTCAGGCCCGTCCCCCCGGCGAGCACCTGGGCCACCAGCACCGCCCCGGCGGCCGCGTCGAGCGCCGCCAGCTCGTCGACCATCTCCTGGCGGCGCTGCGGCGGCACGTCGCCCGTGAGCGGCCCGACGACCGTCGCCAGCCCTTGACGCGCCACGGCCTGCGCGACGACGTCGAGCACGTCCCTGAACCAGGAGAACACCACGACGCGGCGACCGTTGGCGCGCGCGTCCTCGACGATCTCGAGCAGACGACCGAGCTTGCCCGACCCCGGCTGGTCGGCACGGACGGAGGCCGTCCGCCGCATCGTCATGAGGTCGCCCCGGGCCACCGCGTCCCGGTACTCCGCCCGCGCCCGCGGGCCCAGCTCCTCCCACTCGTCGACGACCGTGAGCGCCGGCAGCTCGACCAGCACGTCGTCGCGGTCCCGCCGCAGGTACACCGGAGCGACCGCGCGGCGGAACGCGTCGCGCCCGGCCAGGCCGAGGTGGCGCGGGAGCCCGGCCGCCAGGTCCGGCTGCACCAGGCGGACGAGCTCGACGAAGTCCCCGACGCGGTTCTCCATGGGCGTGCCGGTGAGCAGCGCCACACGGAAGGTCCGCGCCGCCCACGCCGCGACCTCCCGCGAGCGGGCCGCGCGCGGGTTCTTCACCAGGTGGGCCTCGTCGACGACGAGCATCCCGAGCGGGTGGGCGCCCCCACCGCCCGCGTCGGGGTGGGGCTCCAGCGTCGGGACGTGCCGCAGGGAACCGAAGGTCGCGACCGCGACGCCGCCGTCGCGCTGCCACCGCTCGCCCGCCGCGGCCGCGTCCGGCCCGTGCACGCGCACCACCGGCAGCGAGGAGTGACGCTCGATCTCGCGCTGCCAGCCCACCAGGACGCTCGCCGGGCAGACGACGAGCAGGTGGGTGGAGCCCTGGGCCGCGACGTGGGCCAGGGCGGCGATCGCCTGGACCGTCTTGCCGAGGCCCATCTCGTCCCCGAGCAGTGCGCGCCCCTGGTGCAGCAGGAACCGCGCGCCGAAGTCCTGGTAGCCGCGCAGCTGAACGCGCAGCCCGCGGGTGTCGAGCGGGTGGGAGGCGACCTGCGCCGCGAGGTCGGCGGCGAGGAGGCCACGCTCGACGACCACGTCGACCGCCGCGGGGACGATCCGCAGGAGCTCGGTGGTGTAGGTCGCGGGGAGCCGCTCGACGTCGTCCCAGACCGCACCCTGGCCGGGGTCCGGCTCGGCGCACGCCGCCGCGAGCGTGGCCACGATGCCGTCCAGGTCGGTCCGGACGGCCCACAGGTCGGCGTCGGCGAGCACGGCCAGCGCACGCCGGGAGGCGTCCTTCACGGTGCGGCGGGCGAGGGCGTAGCGCAGGCG
>JAEWEJ010000379.1 GCA_023389455.1 Actinomycetes bacterium
GGCGGTGGCGCGTCCACCGGCGACGTCGCGCCCGGCGGCCCGGCTGTACCGGACGCCGGCACCCTGCCCGGGACGGAGGCCCGCGTGCCCGGCCCGGCCGCCCCCGCCCGGTGGCGTGGCCTAGACGTCGGCAGCCCGTTCGACTACCCGCGCCAGGGGATCTGCTACGTCGCCCGGCGGCTGCCGCCCCCGGGTCGGGAGCCGGCGACCGACGCCCAGCTCGATGAGATCGCCACGCTCGTCGAGGCCGCGGGCGGGCGCACGCTGGGGCTGTTCACGTCGCGGCGTGCGGCGACCGTGGCGGCCGAGGCGATGCGCGAGCGTCTGGACGTCCCGGTGCTCCTGCAGGGCGACGACCAGCTTCCGACCCTGGTCGCGAGGTTCGCCGAGGACGAGCCGACCTGCCTGTTCGGGACCCTGTCCCTGTGGCAGGGCGTCGACGTGCCGGGGCCCGCGTGCCGGCTGGTCGTCATCGACCGCATCCCGTTCCCGCGCCCTGACGACCCCGTGCGCTCGGCGCGCTCCGACGCGGTCGCGGCGGCCGGCGGGAACGGGTTCATGTCGGTCTCGGCGACGCACGCGGCGCTCCTGCTCGCGCAGGGCGCGGGTCGGCTGGTGCGCTCGGGCGACGACCGCGGCGTCGTCGCCGTCCTCGACCCGCGCCTGGCGACGGCCCGCTACGGCGAGTACCTGCAGCGCTCGATGCCGCCGTTCTGGCGGACGACGGACCGCGACGTCGTGGTGGCCGCGCTGCGCCGGCTGGCGGGTTCGGACTAGCCTCGGGCGTAGGACGTGCCGACCGGGCGTGTGCGTCCCGCGCCCTGTGCTCGACGCCCGTGACGAGGGGAAACACCATGGCCGATGACATCGAGGGTGACGAGTACGCCCTGAGCCAGACACCCTCCGTGCCGCGCCGCACGTCCAAGCTGGGCATCGTCGGCGCGGGTGCGGTGGGCTCGACCATGGCCTACGCGGCCCTGATGCGGGGCGCGGCGCGCACCGTCGCGCTGCTCGACGTCAACAAGGCGAAGGTCGACGCCGAGGTGCTCGACCTGTCCCACGGCATCCAGTTCACCTCGATGGCCGAGGTGATCGGGTCGGACGACGTCGCCGTCATGGCGGACTGCGACATCGTCATGTTCACCGCGGGGGCCAAGCAGAAGCCCGGGCAGTCGCGCCTCGACCTCGCCGAGGCGACGATCGCGCTGGTCAAGAACGTGCTGCCCGGCATCGTGGAGGTCGCGCCGAACGCCGTCTTCGTGATGGTCACGAACCCGGTGGACGTCGTGACCTACGCCTCGATGAAGATCTCCGGACTGCCGCCGTCGCAGATCTTCGGCTCGGGCACGGTGCTCGACTCCTCGCGTCTGCGCTACCTCATCGCGCGGCACACCGGCGTCGCGGTGCAGAACGTGCACGCGTACGTCGCGGGGGAGCACGGCGACTCCGAGCTTCCGTTGTGGAGCTCGGCGACCATCGGCGCCGTGCCGATCCTCGACTGGGAGGGCACCGGCAGCAACGGGCCCCTGACGCGCGAGGTGCGTGACGCCATCGCGCGGGAGGTCGTCGAGTCGGCCTACCGCATCATCGAGGGCAAGGGCGCCACCAACTACGCGATCGCGCTGGCGGGCTCGCGGATCATCGAGGCCGTGCTGAAGGACGAGCGGCGCATCCTGCCGGTCTCGTCGCTGCTCGAGAACTACTTCGGCATGTCCGACGTCTGCCTCAGCGTGCCGTCGATCATCGGCGCGTCGGGCGTGCTCGAACGGCTGGAGGTGCCCATGTCGTCCGACGAGATCATGGGCATGCGGCGTTCGGCCGAGGCCGTCCGCTCGGTGGCCCGGCGCTTCGGCTTCTGACGCCTGCGCGCGGGGGACGGCGTCCGGCCGACCCCCGCGCGTGTCGGCGGGCGTCGCCCGCCGCCGTCAGTGGCTGCGCAGCGCGTCGATCAGCTCGGCCTTGCGCATGCGCGACCGGCCGTCGATGCCGATCTCCCCGGCACGGCGCCGCAGGTCGGTGACCGTCCAGTCCTCGTAGTCGCCGGAACGACCGCCCGCGCGGCCGACCGCGGAACGCCCCCGCGCGGCGGCGGCGTTCGCGATGCGGGCGGACTTCTCCTTGCTGTTGCCCTGGTCCCGCAGCTCCTCGTACAGCTCCGGGTCCTTCACGCTGGGGCCGGGGTCGGGACGGCTCGGCATGACGCCTCCCTGCGGTTCGCCTGCGACGGGCGGTCCGCCGCACCGCACCAGGGTGCCGCGCCGCGGTGCCCGACGCACGAGGAGCGGCGCGGGGCCTACAGGCTGCGCAGGACGCTGACGACCCGTCCCAGCACGGTCGCACCGTCGCCGTCGATGGGGGCGTAGGCGGGGTTGTGCGGCAGCAGCCACACGTGGCCGTCGACGCGCTTGAGCGTCTTGACGGTCGCCTCCCCGTCGATCATCGCCGCGACGATCTCGCCGTTCTCCGCCACGGGCTGGCGCCGTACGACGACCCAGTCGCCGTCGCAGATCGCCGCGTCGATCATCGAGTCGCCGGCCACCTTGAGCAGGAACAGCTCGCCCTCGCCCACGAGCTGGCGCGGCAGCGGGAACACGTCCTCCACGACCTGCTCGGCGAGGATCGGCCCACCGGCGGCGATGCGGCCCACGACCGGCACGTAGGAGGGGGCGGGCGCGCCGTCGCGCTCCGGGGCGTCGGGGTCGAGGCGCGGCGCGTCCCCGCGCGTGCCCCAGGGGGCGACGGAGCGTGCGTCGTCCGGCTGGACGACCTCGATCGCCCGCGGGCGGTGCGGGTCGCGGCGCAGGTAGCCCTTGCGCTCGAGGGCCGTGAGCTGGTGCTTGACGCTCGACGGGCTGGTCAGGCCGACGGCGTCGCCGATCTCCCGCATGCTCGGCGGGTAGCCGCGCTGCTCGACGGAGGCCCGGACGGTCTCCAGGACGAGGCGCTGGCGCGTGGTCAGGCCGTCACCGGGGACCTCGTCGACGTCGGCGGGGACGGTCGGCGCGGCGGCCCGCCCGCGGGCCGGGGTCGTCGAGCCGTGCTGCACGTCCACTGCGCCTCCTGGGTCGTCGGTCCGGGGCCCGGCGGGCCCCGTGCGCGCCGTGCACCGTGGCCCGCCGCGCCGTCCCGTCGCCCCCGCGCGGGCCCCGTCCGGGGGCGGTGCAGCGGCGGCGGTGACGCCGCTGGTGACGGCGTCGCCGGGGCGATGTCAGTGGTGGGTGGTGCACTCGTCGCAGCACTCACCCTAGGGGCGGGGGGTGATCGGATCAAACATCTGTTCGAGCGTGTCTCGACGGATGTCGGTCCGTTCTGGTAGACATCGTACAGACGTTCGACGAACAGGTGTTCGAACTGCGGGCGTCCGCAGCCCTGCCGGTGGCGGCGAGGGCGGAGGAGAGAGAGGGGCGCGGGATGAGCGCGATGGCGATCGCACCGTCGGTGCGGATGACAGCACGGCCCGCCCGCCGCCCGGCCGGGAGGCCGGCGGCACCGCAGCGCGAGGTGCGCGACGCAGCGTCGACGTCCACCCTGCGGCTGACCCGGCGTGGCCGGGCCGTCGTGTGGGCCCTCGCCGCGGCGCTGACGATGGCCGTCGGCGGTGCCGGCGCCTCCGCCTGGGCCGACGGGCCGTCGGCGGCTCTGCAGGTGCGTGAGGTGGTCGTGGCACCCGGTGACACGCTGTGGGGCATCGCCGCGGGCGCGGCGGCCCCGGGCGAGGACGTCCGTGACGTCGTCCTGGAGCTGATGGCGCTCAACTCCCTGTCCTCGGGTGGCCTGCAGGCCGGTCAGACCGTGGTGGTCCCGGTCGACTGAGGCCCCGCGCGTCCGCATGGCGCCACGCGCGCGTGCGACGGGCACGGGAGGGTCGGACGTCGCCCGGCGGCCGGTGCAGGTCGCGGCCCGCACGGATGTTGCGGCTCGGGGCCGCACCGCCTAGCGTCGCCTGCGTCCGCCCGGCGTCGCCGAGGTGGGCGCCGTCCGCGCCACGCCGAGAGGTCCGCTGTGCACTGTCCGTTCTGCCGGCATCCCGATTCCCGTGTGGTCGACTCACGCACCTCCGACGACGGGTCGTCCATCCGGCGGCGTCGCCAGTGCCCGAGCTGCCACCGTCGTTTCACCACCGTCGAGACCGCGAGCCTGTCGGTGGTGAAGCGCTCCGGCGCCACCGAGCCGTTCAGCCGGGAGAAGATCGCCAACGGGGTGCGCAAGGCGTGCCAGGGTCGACCCGTGAGCGAGGACGACCTCGCCCTGCTCGCACAGAAGGTCGAGGAGAGCCTGCGCGCGGCCGGTTCCGCGGAGATCGACGCGTACGAGATCGGTCTGGCGATCCTCGGCCCGCTGCGTGCGCTCGACGAGGTCGCGTACCTCCGGTTCGCGAGCGTGTACCAGGCGTTCGACTCGCTGGAGGACTTCGAGACAGCCATCGCCGGCCTGCGGGCCGAGCACCGCGCAGCGCGTGAGGGTGAGCAGGCCGCGCCGACGTCCCCGTCCGAGGCCTGACGCCCGTCCGCGGCGTGCGCCGCAGGAATGGGCTGGCGTCCGCGCCCGCTGTCGACCACGCTGGGGGCGTCGGCGACCGTGCCGGCGAGCGGAGGACGATCACATGACGCAGGACGACCAGCCCTCGGCGGTGAGCGAGGAGGCCAAGGAGAAGTTCCGGGCCGCCCTCGAGCGCAAGAAGGCACAGGGGCACCGCAGTGCCGACGGCAGCCGCAACACGGGTGCCGTGCACGGTGCGGAGACGGCGGGACCGGTCCAGCGCCGGTTCCAGCGCAAGTCGGGCTCGGCCTGACCCGTCCCTTCTCCACCGGACGTACGACGGGGCCGCGCAGCACACGTGCTGCGCGGCCCCGTCCGTGCCGGTGGCCCTGCGTCGGTCGGCGCGACGCGCAGGCAGGTGGTCTCAGTCGAGCAGGCGCAGCCGCAGGGACTCCGGGCGCCCCGCCAGCACGTCGACGACCTCGCGTGCCACGGGCGACGAGACGTCCGTCACCACGTAGCCGAGCTCGCCCCGCGTCGCGAGCAGCTGCCCCTCGATGTTCACGCCGTGCTCGGCCAGGGTCGCGTTGATGGTGGCGAGCACGCCGGGCACGTTGCGGTGCAGGTACGCGATGCGGTGCGCGTCCGGTCGCTGGTCGAGCGCCAGGTTCGGCAGGTTGACGGAGAGGTTCGTCGACCCGGTGGTGAGGTAGTCGCGCACCTTGTTGGCGACGAACTGACCGATGGCGGCCTGGGCCTCCTCGGTGGACCCGCCCGTGTGCGGGGTGAGGATCACGTTGGGCAGCCCGCGCAGCTCGGACTCGAACGGGTCGCCCTTGCGCTTCGGCTCGACGGGGAAGACGTCGACCGCCGCGCCGGCGACCTGGCCCGACACGACGGCGTCCCGCAGCGCGGCGTAGTCGACGACGAACCCGCGCGAGAGGTTGAGGAAGATCGACCCGGGCCGCATGCGGGCGATCTGCTTGGCCCCGAACATGCCGGCGTTCCCGGCACGACCGTCGACGTGGAGCGTGACGATGTCCGCGGTCTCGAGCAGCTCGTCCAGCGAGTCCATCCGACGCGCGTTGCCCAGCGCGAGCTTCTCGGCCGTGTCGTAGAACACGACGGACATGCCGAGGTTCTCGGCCAGCACCGACAGCTGCGTGCCGATGTTGCCGTAGCCGATGATGCCGAGCGTGCGGCCCCGCACCTCGTGGGCGCCGGTCGCCGACTTGTTCCAGATCCCGGCGTGCATCTCCTTGTCGAACACCGTCAGGCGCCGTGTCAGGGAGATGATGTCGGCGATCGCGATCTCGACGACCGAGCGGGTGTTCGAGAACGGCGCGTTGAAGACCGCGACGCCCCGGCCGGCCGCGGCCTGCAGGTCGACCTGGTTGGTGCCGATGCAGAAGGCGCCGACGACCTCCAGATCGGTGGCGGCCGCGAGCACCTCGGCGGGCACGTCGGTCTTGGAGCGGATGCCGAGCACCTGGACGCCCTCGAGGGCCTCGACCAGCTCGGCCGCGTCGAGCGCCCCGGTACGGGTGACGACGTCGAAGCCGGCGGACTCGAGGATGGTCCGGGCGTGGGGGTGCAGGTTCTCGAGGAGCAGGGCGGTGGGCACGCCCCATGGTGCTCCCGTCCCGCGGCGTGGACCAAAGCCGTCCCGAGGGCCGGGACGGGTCGGCCCGCGCCGCGTGCGGGGCGCGCCCGCGCGACCTGCTGCCGCTCAGTCGCCCTCGTGGAACCCCGCGGGCAGGTCCCGCACGTGCAGCACGTGCAGCGCGTGGGTCGGACGCGTCATCGCCACGTAGAGGTCCCCGGCAGAGGTGTCGAGCACCTCGGCGGGCTCCACGAGCACCACGACGTCGAACTCCAGCCCCTTGGCCTGCGCGGGGGTCAGGACCACCAGCGGTGCGTGCAGGTCCACGGCGTCGCCCGCAGGGACCGTCCGTCCGGCCGCAGCGAGGCTGTCACGGACCCGGGCCGCCCTCGCGGCCACCGCGACGACCGCGACGCGTCCCGCGCCGGCCGCGTCCTGGACCTCCGTCACCAACCGGTCGGCCAGCGCCGCGGCACCCGCCGCGAGCCCGTCGTCGTCGGCTGCGCGCTCGAACGTCAGGGCGTCGGGGACGTCGCGGGCGGACGTCTGCGGGCTGACCGGCAGGCCGGCCGCCAGCGCGACCCGGCGGGCGGCCTCGGCGACGACCGCGGGCGTGCGGTAGTTCACGGTCAGCTCGGCCAGGCGCCAGGAGCCGCGCAGCAGGGGGTCGAGCATGGCCCCCCAGTCGTGGGTGCCGCCGGCCGTGGACGTCTGCGCGACGTCGCCGACGATCGTCAGGGACCGGGTCGGCACGCGGCGCAGCAGCGCGCGCCAGGCCATCGCCGAGAGCTCCTGGGCCTCGTCGACCACGACGTGCCCGTACGTCCACGCCCGGTCGGCGGCGGCACGCTCCGCGGTGGTCAGCGACGGGCCGCTCCCGGCGAACCGGCCGGCGAGGGCCTCGGCCGACACGAGGTCGCCGGCGCCGGTGCTGCGCAGCACCTGCCGTGCGTACTCCACGTCGGCCGCCCGGCGCTCCGCCTCGGCGCGGGCC
>JAEWEJ010000392.1 GCA_023389455.1 Actinomycetes bacterium
CGTGGCAGCTCCGCAGAACTACCTGGCGGTCATCAAGGTCGTCGGCATCGGCGGGGGCGGCGTCAACGCCGTGAACCGCATGATCGAGGTCGGCCTCAAGGGTGTCGAGTTCATCGCCGTCAACACCGACGCCCAGGCGCTGCTCATGTCGGACGCCGACGTGAAGCTCGACGTCGGCCGCGAGCTCACGCGCGGCCTCGGTGCCGGCGCGGACCCCGAGGTCGGCAAGAAGGCCGCCGAGGACCACTCCGAGGAGATCGAGGACGTCCTGCGCGGCGCCGACATGGTCTTCGTCACCGCGGGCGAGGGCGGCGGCACCGGGACCGGTGGTGCACCCGTCGTGGCCCGCATCGCCCGCTCGCTCGGCGCGCTGACCATCGGTGTGGTCACGCGCCCGTTCACGTTCGAGGGGCGTCGACGCTCCGTGCAGGCCGACGCGGGCATCGAGGCGCTGCGCGCCGAGGTCGACACCCTCATCGTCATCCCGAACGACCGGCTGCTGTCGATCTCGGACCGCTCGGTGTCCGTCCTCGACGCGTTCCACTCCGCCGACCAGGTGCTGCTGTCCGGCGTGCAGGGGATCACCGACCTCATCACGACCCCGGGGCTCATCAACCTCGACTTCGCCGACGTCAAGTCCGTCATGCAGGGCGCGGGTTCCGCGCTCATGGGCATCGGCTTCGCCCGGGGCGAGGACCGTGCGGTCCAGGCGGCCGAGATGGCGATCTCCTCGCCGCTGCTCGAGGCCAGCATCGACGGTGCGCACGGCGTCCTGCTGTCGATCCAGGGTGGCTCCGACCTCGGTCTGTTCGAGATCAACGAGGCCGCGCGGCTCGTGCAGGAGGCGGCGCACGCCGAGGCCAACATCATCTTCGGTGCCGTCATCGACGACGCCCTCGGTGACGAGGTGCGCGTGACGGTGATCGCCGCGGGGTTCGACGGCGGTGGCCCGATGGTGCGTCGCGACGCGCGCGCGCTCGGCCAGATCAGCGGTGCCACCGCGCGCCAGGTGCCCGCCGTGGCACCCGTGACCAGCCTGCCCGGCGCCGGGCCGGTCCCGACGCCGCGCCCGGTGCAGGTGGCGGACGAGGACCTCGTCCCCGTGGGTACCGTGCGGTCCGTCGGCGACACCCAGCGCCCCGAGGTGCCGGCGTTCCTGTCGTCCCAGCCCGAGCCCGCGCCCGTGACCGGCGGCCTCGAGGTGCCCCGGGTGCTCGCGGAGGAGCCCGTGCGACGCGAGCGCGACGAGCTCGACGTGCCCGACTTCCTCAAGTAGCCGGCGCGTGGCCGGCGGTCCGGGGCCGGGGGTCGACGTCGGGCTCGACGTCGTCCCGCTCGGCACCGGCGTGCTCGCGGCGTTCACGTCGCGCGCGGGCGGCCGCAGCCGCGGGCCGTGGCGCGGGCTCAACGTGGGCTCGCGGGTCGGGGACGACCCCACGGACGTGGCCGCGAACCGGCGCATCCTCGAGTCGTGGGTCGGGGTACCCGTCGTGCTCGCGGCCCAGGTCCACGGCACGGACGTCGTCACGGTCACCGGTCCCGAGGCGGCGGGCAGGGAGGCCGACGGCCTCGTGACGACGTCGCCGGACGTCGCCGTCGGCGTCTACGTCGCGGACTGCGCGCCGGTGCTGCTGGCGGACCCCGTGGCGGGTGTGGTGGCCGCGGCGCACGCCGGACGGCGCGGCATGGTCGACGGCGTCCTGCAGGCGACGCTCGCGGCGATGGTCGACGCCGGGGCGCGGACCGAGCGCGTCCTCGCCGTCGTCGGGCCGTGCATCGCCGGTGCGTCGTACGAGGTCCCCGCCGCGATGCGGGACGAGGTCGCCGCCGTGGTGCCCGAGGCGGCGTCGGTCACCGCGGCCGGCACGCCGGCCGTCGACCTCGCCGCGGGCGTCAGGGCCGTGCTCCTGCGCTGCGGCGTGGCTGCCGTGCGGTGGGACGGGCGTGACACCTACACGGACCCGCAGCTGTACTCCCACCGGCGCGCGGTGCACCGGGGTGAGGTCGCGACCGGGAGGTCGGCCGGTGTGGTCCGGCTGCTCCGACCGCCATCCGGGTGAGGTGTGCGCGGCGCGCCGACACGCCCGCGTGTCGGCAGGCCGTCGGCGTCACCCGTTGCTAGCGTGACCAGCGCAGGGACGTTCGACACCGCACCGACCGCGCCGCACCTGGCGGGGTGCCGGTGCGCTCGGGCGGGCCGCAGGAGTCGGGGAGGCCCGGCGGATGGGAGACGACGCGATGGCCGGAGCGCTGCGCAAGACGATGCTGTACCTCGGCCTGGCCGACGACCGGTCCGACCACGAGGAGTACCTCGAGGAGTACGAGGAGGCGGAGGCCGCCGTGCCGGAGGACACCTACGAGGCGCAGGTGATGCCGCTGCACCGCTCGCCGCGCGTGCAGGCCGCACCGGCCCCCCACGAGTCGGGGGACCTGCGTCGGATCACGACGATCCACCCGCGGTCCTACAACGACGCCCGCAAGATCGGCGAGGCGTTCCGCGAGGGCACGCCCGTGATCATGAACCTCACGGACATGGACGACGCGGACGCCAAGCGTCTGGTCGACTTCTCCGCCGGCCTGATCTTCGGCCTGCACGGCGCGATCGAGCGCGTGACCAGCAAGGTCTTCCTGCTGTCGCCCGCGCACGTCGAGCTGGCGGGGGACTCCGCGACGGCAGCCGAGCCGGCGACGCGCTCCGGCTTCTACAACCAGAGCTGACGCGTGCAGCTGATCGCGAGCCTGCTCTACCTGGTCGTCCTCGTCTTCTTCCTGCTGCTGCTCGTGCGCCTCGTGCTGGACTGGGTCCAGTTCTTCGCGCGCGACTGGCGACCGACCGGGTTCGCGCTGGTGGTGGCCGAAGTGACGTACTCCGTGACCGACCCGCCGCTGCGTGCGCTGCGGCGCGTGCTGCCGCCCGTCGGCATCGGGTCCGTGCGCCTCGACCTGGCGTTCCTGGTGCTGGCACTGGGCTGCTCCGTGCTGCTCTCGGTGCTCCGCAGCATCTTCTGACGCACGACCCGACCCACCTGCGCGGACGTCGCAACGCCCTGGTCCTGCGCGCCCCGTGCCGGAGTGTCGGGAGGCGTGCGTCACCGCGATTCTCCGATAGCGTGGCCCGAGGTGGTCGGTGGACTGACTGCCGCCGGCCAAGCCAGTACGACCGACAGAGGTGACGACGATGGCACTGCTCACCGCAGACGACGTCCTGAACAAGAAGTTCCAGGCGACGAAGTTCCGGGAAGGCTACGACCAGGACGAGGTCGACGACTTCCTGGACGAGGTCGTCAACACCCTGCGGGACGTCCAGGGCGAGAACGAGGACCTGAAGACCAAGCTGGCGGCCGCCGAGCGCCGCATCGCGGAGCTCAGCCGGGCCGGGGCCCAGCAGGCCGCACCGGCCCCCAAGCCGGAGCCGGTCCCCGAGCCCACGCCGGCTCCCGCGCCCGCCCAGCCGGCCCCCGTGCCCGCGCTGGCGCAGCCCCCGGTCGTCTCGGCCCCGGCCCCGGCGCAGGCACGCGGCAACGAGCCCGAGTCCGCCACCGGCATGCTGGCCCTCGCGCAGAAGCTCCACGACGACTACGTGCGCAGCGGCCAGGAGGAGTCGGACCGCCTCATCAACGAGGCGAAGACGCGGGCCACGCGCATCGTGCGCGAGGCGGAGGAGACCTCCCAGCGCACGCTCGGCCAGCTCGAGCAGGAGCGTTCGCTCCTCGAGCGCAAGATCGACGAGCTGCGGGTCTTCGAGCGCGACTACCGCACGCGCCTGAAGAGCTACCTGGAGAACCTCCTCGGCGACCTCGAGAACCGGGGCAACGCGCTGCCGCCGCGCTCCGGGCAGGGGCAGCCGATGCCGGAGAACCAGAACATCTGACCGACGCCGACCGCCGGGGCGCGTGCCCGTCCCGGCGGTCTCGTCGTGCCCGCGGCGTGCGCGCCGGCGCACGGTGTCCTCCCCGCCCCGAGGCGTGCGGTGACCGGACCGTGAGTCCCCCCGGGTCGCCGCCGACGCATGTCGGCCCCGCGCCCCGTGTGCAGCGTGCGCCCCCGGTCGGTCGCCGTTCTCCCACCCGCACGACCGGCCCGGGCGTGCGGCCCCGTCGGGCGGCGCGGGCGGCGGGGAACCGCGGTCACCGGCGCCCCAGGTCGCCGCGGCGTGTCGTGTGACCCGGCGCCGTCGCGCCGTGTTGTGCCCGGCCCCGGACGCGCATAAAGTCACGGAACTCGAGACGGGGGGAACGTCCGTGACACTGAATGATGCCTTGAGCACACTGACGACGGGGTCCGACGAGGGACGGGGGGCGTTGATCGCTCTCCTGCCCGTGCGTGACGGCGAGGAGCCGTGGACGCGTGACGAGGTGGACGAGGTGGCGGTCGAGCTGACCGCCGACCTCGAACGGCTCACCGACGAGCTGAGAGCGGCCGACGCCGAGCTCTCGGACCTGCTGCGCAACTCCGGCGACGGCGCCGGGGACGACCAGGCCGACTCGGGCTCGTCCGCACTGGAGCGGGAGCACGAGCTCACGCTCGTCAACAACACGCGCGATCTGCTCGACCAGACGTCGCACGCGCTCGACCGGCTCGCCGCCGGGACGTTCGGGGTGTGCGAGACCTGCGGCCTGGCGATCGGCAAGGCGCGCCTGCAGGCGTTCCCGCGCGCGATGCTGTGCGTGCCCTGCAAGCAGCGGGAGGAGCGCCGCTGAGGCGCCCGTAGACTCCTGCGGTGCCCATGACGGACGACGACACCGCCCTGCCCGACGACCGCTCGCTGCCTCTCGTGACCACGGGGGGCGACGGGGACGCCGGCAGGGCGGTGCTCGTCGACGTCGCGAGGCGCAGGCGGCTGCTGCGAGGGCTCACCGCCCTCACGCTCGGGGTGCTCGTGCTCGACCAGCTCACGAAGGTGTGGGCGGTCGCGGCACTCGAGCCGGGCGTGCGCACCCCGCTGCTCGGTGACCTGCTCGGACTGCAGCTCGTGCGCAACCCGGGTGCGGCGCTGTCGATCGCGACGGGCATGACGTGGGTCCTGTCGATCGTCGCGGTCGTCGTCGTCGTGGTGATCGTGCGGGTGTCGCGCCGCATCGGCTCCGCGGGGTGGGCGGTCGCCCTCGGGCTCCTGCTGGGCGGTGCGCTGGGCAACCTCGTGGACCGGATGGTGCGTGAGCCCGGCCCGCTGCGCGGGCACGTCATCGACTTCCTCGCCTACGGCCGGCTCTTCATCGGCAACGTCGCGGACATCGCGATCGTCGTGGCGGCCGTCCTGGTCGTGTGGCTGACGGCGCGCGGCGTGCACGTCGACGGGACGCGGGACGCGGACCAGGCACGGGCCGGCGCGGACGGGCCCGACGGCGCGACGGGCGAGCCCCCGGCGCCGGACGACGCCCCACCCGGCGCACCGGGTGACGCCGGCGGCCCCGGGACCACCGGAACGACGAGCAGCGCGGGCGGTGCGGCGTGAGCGGCACGCGGGCGCTGCCCGTCCCGGACGGCCTCGCGGGTGAGCGCGTCGACGCTGCCCTGGCGCGCCTGCTCGGGCTGTCCCGCACGCGGGCGGCCGAGCTCGCCGCCGAGGGCGCGGTGCGAGTCGACGGGCGACCCGTCGGCAAGTCCGACCGGCTCGTCGCCGGCGCGTTCCTCGAGGTCGACCTCGACGCGAGCGCGCCCGCCGCGCCCGTCGTCGTCCCCGAGCCCGTGCCGGGCATGCGGATCGTCCACGACGACGAGGACCTCGTGGTCGTCGACAAGCCCGTCGGTGTCGCCGCGCACCCGTCGCCGGGATGGACCGGACCCACGGTGGTGGGGGCGCTGGCGGCCGCGGGCTACCGCATCTCGACGTCCGGCCCCGCGGAGCGGCAGGGGATCGTCCACCGCCTCGACGCGGGCACGTCCGGCCTCATGGTGGTCGCCAAGAGCGAGCACGCGTACACCGTGCTCAAGCGGGCCTTCAAGGAGCGCACGGTCGAGAAGGTCTACCACGCGCTCGCCCAGGGCCACCCGTCGCCGACGACCGGCACCATCGACGCGCCCATCGGCCGGCACCCGTCCTCGGACTGGAAGTTCGCGGTCGTCGCGGACGGCAAGCCGTCGGTCACGCACTACGAGGTCCTCGAGATGCTGCCCGGCGCGTCGCTGGTCGAGGTGCACCTCGAGACGGGGCGCACCCACCAGATCCGGGTGCACTTCGCGGCGCTCAAGCACAGCCTCGTGGGCGACCTCACGTACGGCGCGGACCCGAGCCTCGCGGCACGGGTCGGGGTCACGCGGCAGTGGTTGCACGCCGTGCGACTCGGGTTCGAGCACCCGGGCACCGGCCAGTGGTTCGAGGCCACCAGCGAGTACCCTGCGGACCTCGCGGCAGGGCTCGAGGTGCTGCGCGGCGCGTACTCGTAGGTACCCGGCGGGGCAGGTCTGAGCCGTCGGTGGGTCGACGTAGGATCGCCAGCATGAGTGCTGGAGGATCCCCGGACCCGTCCTTCGTCCACCTCCACGCGCACACCGAGTACTCGATGCTCGACGGTGCCGCACGCATCGGCGAGATGCTCGACGAGGCCAAACGGCTGGGCCAGACGGCGATGGCCATCACCGACCACGGCTACCTGTTCGGCGCCTTCGAGTTCTGGCAGAAGGCCACCGACCGCGGCATCAAGCCCATCATCGGGGTCGAGGCGTACGTCACGCCGGGCACCAGCCGGTTCGACCAGAACCGGGTGCGCTGGGGCGAGGCGCACCAGGCGTCGGACGACGTGTCCGCCCGTGGCGCGTACACGCACCTGACGCTGCTGAGCCGGACCACGGACGGCATGCACAACCTGTTCCGCATGGGTTCGCTGGCCTCGCTCGAGGGCCAGATGGGCAAGTGGCCGCGCATGGACCGCGAGCTCATGAACCGCTACCACGAGGGCCTGATCGCGACCAGCGGCTGCCCGTCGGGGGAGATCCAGACGCGGCTGCGGCTCGGCCAGTACGACGAGGCGGTGCGCGCGGCGGGTGAGCTGCAGGACATCTTCGGCAAGGAGTACTTCTACGTCGAGGTCATGGACCACGGCCTGGACATCGAGCGCCGCGTCATCAAGGACCTGCTGCGGATCGCCGAGGCGATCGGCGCCCCGCTCGTGGCCACGAACGACCTGCACTACACGCGCGAGGAGGACGCCCACGCGCACGAGGTGCTGCTCGCGGTGCAGTCGGGCTCGACGCTGGACGAGCCGACGAGCGACCAGGGTGGCTCGCGGTTCGCGTTCAGCGGCAGCGGCTACTACGTGAAGTCGGCCGCCGAGATGCGCCGCACCTGGGCGGAGCTGCCCGAGGCGTGCGACAACACCCTGCTCATCGCCGAGCAGTGCGAGGTGAAGTTCAACACCGGCGCCAACTACATGCCGAGGTTCCCGGTCCCCGCGGGCGAGAACGAGGACTCCTGGTTCATCAAGGAGGTCGAGAACGGGCTGCTGCGGCGGTACCACGGCTCGATCCCGGACGCGGTGCGCAAGCAGGCGGACTACGAGACCGGCGTCATCACGCAGCTCGGGTTCTCCGGGTACTTCCTCGTCGTCGCGGACTTCATCAACTGGGCCAAGGCGCAGGGGATCCGCGTGGGTCCCGGTCGTGGTTCCGCGGCCGGGTCGATGGCGTCGTACGCGATGGGCATCACCGAGCTCGACCCGCTCGAGCACGGGCTGATCTTCGAGCGGTTCCTCAACCCCGAGCGCGTGTCCTGGCCCGACGTCGACGTCGACTTCGACGAGCGTCGGCGCGGCGAGGTCATCCGGTACGTCACCGACAAGTACGGCGACGACCGGGTCTGCCAGATCGTCACCTACGGCACGATCAAGGCCAAGCAGGCCCTCAAGGACGCGTCGCGCGTGCTGGGCTTCCCGTTCGCGATGGGGGACAAGCTCACCAAGGCGATGCCGCCCGCCGTCATGGGCAAGGACATCCCGCTGTCGGGCATGTACGACCCCGAGCACCCGCGGTACGCGGAGGCCGACGAGTTCCGGCAGGTCGTGGCCGCCGACCCCGAGGCGCAGCGCGTGCTGGAGACGGCGCGGGGCCTGGAGAACCTCAAGCGGCAGTGGGGCGTGCACGCCGCCGGCGTCATCATGTCCAGCGAGCCGCTGCTCGACATCATCCCCATCATGAAGCGCCCCCAGGACGGCGCGGTCATCACGCAGTTCGACCAGCCGGCGTCCGAGGCCCTCGGCCTGATCAAGATGGACTTCCTCGGCCTGCGCAACCTCACGATCCTCGACGACGCGCTCGAGAACATCGTGATGAACGGCAAGCCGGCGATCGAGATCGAGACCGTCCCGCTCGACGACCCGGCGACGTACGAGCTGCTGGGCCGCGGTGACACGCTCGGGGTGTTCCAGCTCGACGGCGGTCCGATGCGCTCGCTGCTGCGCCAGATGCGCCCGGACAACTTCGAGGACATCTCGGCCGTCATCGCGCTGTACCGCCCCGGCCCGATGGGCATGAACTCGCACGTCAACTACGCGTTGCGCAAGAACGGGCTGCAGGAGGTCGAGCCGATCCACCCCGAGCTCGTCGAGCCGCTCGAGGACGCGGTGGGCATCACCCACGGGTTGATCGTCTACCAGGAGCAGGTGCAGAAGGCCGCGCAGGTGCTCGCCGGGTACTCGCTCGGACAGGCCGACCTGCTGCGCCGCGCGATGGGCAAGAAGAAGAAGGAGGTCCTCGACAAGGAGTTCATCCCCTTCCAGGCCGGCATGCGCGAGCGCGGGTACTCCGACGCCGCGATCCAGGCCGTGTGGGACGTCCTCGTGCCGTTCGCCGGGTACGCCTTCAACAAGGCGCACTCGGCCGCGTACGGCGTCGTGTCGTACTGGACCGCCTACCTCAAGGCGAACTTCCCGACCGAGTACATGGCCGCGCTGCTCACCAGCGTGCGCGACGACAAGGACAAGTCCGCCCTGTACCTGGGCGAGTGCCGGCACATGGGCATCACCGTGCTGCCGCCCGACGTGAACTCCTCGTCGGCGAACTTCACGGCCGTCGGCGTCGACATCCGCTTCGGCCTGACGGCGGTGCGCAACGTCGGCGCCAACGTCGTCGACGCGATCGTGACGGCCCGCGAGGAGAAGGGCGCGTTCACGTCCTTCACCGACTTCCTCGACAAGGTGCCGGCGGTCGTCTGCAACAAGCGGACCATCGAGTCGCTCATCAAGGCCGGCGCGTTCGACTCCCTGGGCCACCCGCGCCGTGCGCTCCTGCTGATCCACGAGCAGGCGGTCGACGCGGTCATCGACGTCAAGCGCAAGGAGGCGACGGGCCAGTTCGACCTGTTCGCGGACCTGGGCGGCGACGACGAGACCGGGACCGGCATCGCCGTGACGATCCCGGACCTGCCGGACTGGGACAAGAAGCAGCGCCTGGCCTTCGAGCGCGAGATGCTCGGCCTGTACGTCTCGGACCACCCGCTGTCGGGGCTCGAGCACGTGCTGTCCGCGCAGGCCGACGTGTCGATCGCCACGCTCAACGCCGACGAGGCGCGCCCGGACGGCTCGACGGTCGTGGTGGCGGGCCTGGTCACCAGCCTGCAGCGCAAGATGTCGAAGCAGGGCAACCCGTGGGCCGCCGTGACCCTGGAGGACATGGAGGGCTCCGTCGAGATCATGTTCTTCGGCGAGACGTACCTCGCCTACTCGACGGTGCTGGCCGAGGACGCCGTGCTGGTCGTGCGAGGGCGCGTGCGTCGTCGTGACGACCAGATGCAGCTGCAGGCGATGGAGGTCTCCATCCCGGACACCTCGCAGGCGGCGGACTCCCCGGTCGTCGTGTCGCTCACCGAGGGGCGGTGCACGCCGCCGGTCGTCGAGCGGCTCCGTGAGGTGCTGTCCACGCACCCGGGCGTCACGGAGGTCCACCTGCGGCTGACCAGCCCGGGTCGCGCCGTGGTGATGCGGCTGGACGACGGTCTGCGCGTCGAGCGGTCGCCGTCGCTGTTCGGCGACCTGAAGGCGCTGCTCGGCCCGAGCTGCCTCGCGTCCTGAGGCGCGCCGGGCGGTCGGCGCGCGCCGTCGGGCGGTCGGGGCCGACGGCGGGCAGGGTCGGTGGGGGCTAGTCCTCGACGGTCGCGCGCTGGACGCCGCCGGGCAGGTCGACCTCGACCACGTCGCCCGGGCGCAGCTGCCGGCCGCGACGGGTCTCGGGCTCCCCGTTGACGGTCACCGCGCCGTCGTCGAGGAGGGCGCGGGCGTGCCCGCCGGTCTCCGCGAGGCTGACGAGCTTGAGGAACTGGCCGAGGCGGATGGGCTCGTCGTGCTGGGTCACGGGACCAGTCTGCCAGCCCGGGGGGGGGCGGACCCGGCCACGGCTGATCCGGACCGCGGTCTCGAATTTCACGCTTGCGTTATATAACCACACGCGGAATCATCAGGGCTGTGCACCCCATGGACGTCCTCGGCGACCCGGTCCGTCGCCGCCTTGTCGAGCTCGTCGGCGCGGGCGAGCGCCCCGCGGGCGAGCTCGCCGCCGTCGTGGGGGACGAGTTCGGCATCAGCCAGCCGGCGGTGTCGCGGCACCTGCGGGTGCTGCGCGAGGCAGGACTCGTCACGTCACGGGCCCGCGGGACCGTCCGGCTGTACGCCGTCCGCCCGGAGGCGGTCGACGAGGTCGGCCGGTGGGCGACGTCCGTCGTGCGCGCGTGGGCCCCGCGCCTGGACGCGCTCGGCACCGAGGTGGCGCGCGGCCGTCGGGCCGCGCGCCAGGCCGGCGGCGGCTCCGCCGACGGCACCGACCGTCCCGAGGAGGACGCATGAGCAGCACCACGCCCGGCGACGCCACCGTCACGCTCGACGAGGACCGGTCCCAGGTCGCCTTCCGGCGGCGGTACGGCACCAGCGGGGCCGACCTCTGGGACGCCATGACGTCCCCGGAGCGCGCCCGCCGGTGGCTCGGGGCCCTGCACGGTGACCTGCGTGTCGGGGGCACGTACGAGCTGCGGATGGGTGAGGACCGCCCGGACGCGGACGACGTCGCCCACGGGGAGGTCCTGCGCTGCGAGGCGCCACGGTTGCTCGAGCTGACGTGGCGCTTCCCCGGTGAGGCGCAGTCGCACGTGCGCGTCACCGTGTCCGACGACGGTGAGCTCGTCATGGTCCACAGCGGGCTGGAGCCCGCCGCGGCACGCGGCTACGGCGCGGGCTGGCACGTGGTCCTCGACCAGCTCGAGGACCACGCCGGGCACCGGGCCGTGCGCCCGTGGGACGAGCTCTGGGCGGTGCACGCCCCGCGGTACGGCGCCACGGGCTGAGGCCGCGCCCCTCGCGCACCGTGACGGTCCGGCGCCGGGCCGGTGCGGACGGTCCGGTCGCGCCGGCGCGCGCGTCCTAGACTCGATCCCGTGATCTCCCGTATCGATCTGCGCGGTCGTCGTCCGTCACGTCGTGAGCTCCTCGCCGAGCTGCCCCGGGCCGAGCTCGACGTCGAGCACGCCACCACGGCCGTGGCGCCGATCCTCGAGGCGGTGCGCACGCGTGGGGCGGCCGCGCTGCGCGAGCTCGCCGAGCGGTTCGACGGCGTGCGTCCCGTGCACGTGCGGGTGCCCGCCGAGGCCGTCGCCGGTGCGGTCGGCGCGCTCGACCCCCAGGTGCGGGCCGCCCTGGAGGAGACGATCCGTCGCGTGCGGGCGGTGCACGCCGCGCAGCGTCCGCAGGACCTCACCGTGGACGTCGCGCCCGGCGCGCAGGTGCGGCAGCGCTGGCTGCCCGTGCGCCGCGTCGGCCTGTACGTGCCCGGCGGCCTCGCGGTGTACCCGTCGTCGGTGGTCATGAACGTCGTGGCGGCGCAGGAGGCGGGCGTGACGTCGCTCGCGGTCGTGTCCCCGCCGCAGAAGGACAACGACGGGCTGCCCGACCCGGTGGTCCTCGCGACCTGCGCGCTGCTCGGCGTCGACGAGGTGTACGCGGCCGGCGGCGCCCAGGCCGTCGCCATGCTCGCGTACGGCGCGGCGGGCAGCGAGGACGTCGACGGCGAGACCCTGTGCGAGCCCGTGGACGTCATCACCGGGCCCGGCAACGTCTACGTCGCGGCGGCCAAGCGCCTGGTGCGCGGGGTCGTCGGCATCGACGCCGAGGCCGGGCCCACCGAGATCGCGATCCTCGCGGACGGCACGGCGGACCCCGTGCACGTCGCCGCGGACCTCATCTCCCAGGCCGAGCACGACCCGCTGGCCGCAGCCGTCCTGGTCACGCCGTCGGTGGAGCTCGCGGGCGCGGTCGAGTCGAAGCTCGTCGACCTGGCGGACGCCACCGCCAACCGGGAGCGGGTCGCGGTCGCGCTGCGGGGTACGCAGTCGGCGATCGTCCTGGTGGACGACCTGGACGCGGGCCTCGACGTGGTCAACGCCTACGGCGCGGAGCACCTGGAGATCCAGACCGTCGACGCCGCGGCGTGGGCGGACCGCGTCACGAGCGCCGGGGCGATCTTCGTCGGGCCGTGGTCGCCGGTGTCCCTGGGTGACTACATGGCGGGCTCGAACCACGTGCTGCCCACCGGTGGCTGCGCGCACTTCGCCAGCGGCCTGGGTGTGCACTCGTTCCTGCGTGCCGTGCAGGTGATCGAGTACGACGCGGACGCGCTGGCCGCCGTGGCCGACCGCGTCGTGGCGCTGGCCGACGCCGAGGGCCTGCCCGCGCACGGTGAGGCCGTCCGCGCCCGGTTCTGAGCGACGCGGCCCGCCGTGCGCCCGGCACGGCGGGCC
>JAEWEJ010000029.1 GCA_023389455.1 Actinomycetes bacterium
CCCCAGGGCGGACGTCGCGAGCTCGCGGGCGGCGCGGGCGAGGCCGTGCACCGCCGGCAGCACGGCGCGCAGCAGCGCGAGCCCGACGCCGAGCGGGGCGAGCACCAGGCCCACGACGGCGGCGACCGTCAGCAGGAGGCTCGGCACGGCGAGCAGGACGAGCGCGAGCGACCTGCCGGTCGCGGCCCAGGGGGTACGGCGTTCCATGCCGCCCATCCTGGCGGCGGGCACGCCGGTTGTCGGGGGTGCCAGCTCCACCATGCGTCCGGGTGCTGCCACTCCTGACCCGGGCCACCCCGCCGGGCCAGCGTGGACCCGACCGCTCGTCGAGCCCTCGGAGGCCACCATGCGCACCCTCGGACACCGTCCCGCACCCCGCGGACCCGCCCCCGACCCGACCGCGGGAGCCGCGCCCCGCGCGGCGGCCCACGGCCCGGTCTCCCGCATCGCCGTCCGCGCCGCCCGCTGGAGCGCGACCCACCCGGCGTGGGCGATCGGCGGGTGGTTCGCGCTCGTGGTCGTGTGCGCCGCGCTCACCGCCCTCGTGCCCACGCAGACGATCCAGGACGAGGACACGGGCGTCGGCGGGTCGGGCACCGCTGCGTCGTGGGTCGCGGAGTCCGGGCTCGCGGAGCCGGACACGGAGCTCGTCCTGCTCACCGCCGGGCCGGAGGGCCTCGACGCGGCGCTCGCCGGCGCCGAGGACCTCACGCGGACGCTCACCGGGCGGCCGGAGGTGTCCGCGGTGGCGCCCCCGGTCCCCGCACCCGACGCCTCCGCCGTGCTCGTCGCGGTCGAGCTGGTCGACGGGACCGACGACGTGGCGGGGCTCGAGCAGGCCGTCACGGACGTCGCGGGCCGTCATCCGGGGCTCGACGTCGATCAGGCCGGCGAGGTGACGCTGCAGGCCGCGATCGACGAGCGGGTCGCCGAGGACCTGGTGGGTGCCGAGATCGTGTCGCTGCCCGTCACGCTCCTGCTCATGCTGCTGGCGTTCGGCGCGGTCGTCGCTGCCGGGATCCCCGTGCTGCTCGCGGTGTCCAGCGTCGCGGCGACGCTCGGGATCTCCGCCGTCCTGTCGCACCTCGTGCCGGCCGACCCGACGGTCGCGAGCATGGTCGTCCTCATCGGGATGGCCGTCGGCGTGGACTACACGCTCTTCTACCTCAAGCGCGAACGGGAGGAGCGCGCGCGGGGGCGCAGCACGCTGGACGCGGTGGAGATCGCCGCCGAGACGTCGGGGCACGCGATCGTCGTCTCCGGTGCCGCGGTCGCCGTGTCGTTGTCCGCGCTGTACCTGCTGCAGCTCGCGACGTTCTCGTCCCTCGCGACGGGCGCCGTCGCCGTGGTCGCCGTCTCCGTGGTCGGCTCCCTGACGGTGCTGCCCGCGCTGCTGGTCACCCTGGGGCACCGGGTCGACCGCCCGCGCGTGCCGCTGCTGTGGCGCCTGCAGCGCCGCATCGGACCGGGCGCGATCAGCCGTCGGGTCCTGGGCCCCGCCGTGCGGCACCCGCTCGCTGCCGTGGTGGTGGCAGGCCTGGTCACGCTCGCCGCCGCCGCGCCCGCGCTGGGCATGCGGCTGCACGGCGGCGACCTCGACACCCTGCCGCCCGACCTGGCAGAGGTGCGCACCCTCACCCGCGTCGCCGACACGTTCCCGTCGCGCGGGGAGACGGTCGACGTCGTGGTGCGCGGCGACGCCGCTCAGCAGGCCGAGGTCGTCGCGGCGCTCGGGTCCTTGCGGTCCGCCGCGCTGGCCACGGGCCGGTTCACCGACCTGGGCGACGTCCCGCCCGTCGCCTCCGACGACGGCCGCACGCACGTCCTGGAGCTGACGGTGCCGCTGCGGAGCTCCGACCCCGCCCTGGACGACGTGGTGCGCGAGGTCCGCGACGACCTGGTCCCGGCCGCGCTCGACGGCCTGGACGTCGAGGCCGTCGTCGGCGGCTGGCCCGCGGCCGACCTGGACCGCACGCAGCGGCAGTCCGAGCGGATGCCCTGGGTGATCGGGGTCGTGCTGCTGCTGACCTGCGTGACCATGGCCGTCTCGTTCCGCAGCGTGCCGCTCGCGCTGGTCTCGACCGCGCTGAACCTGCTGTCCGTGGGCGTCGCCTTCGGGGTGCTGCGCCTGGTCTTCCAGGAGGGTTGGCTGGCGGGCGCGCTCGGGTTCACGACCCCGGGCTTCGTCATCGACTGGGTGCCGCTGTTCGTCATGGTGGTGCTCGTCGGGCTGTCGATGGACTACCACGTCTTCGTGCTCAGCCGGGTGCGGGAGCGGGTCGCGCGGGGCGTGCCCACCCGGGACGCGGTGCGTGACGGCGTGGCCGACTCCGCCGGGGTCGTCACGAGCGCCGCGGCGGTGATGGTCTCGGTGTTCGCGATCTTCGCGACGCTCAGCATGCTGGAGATGAAGATGCTCGGGGTCGCGCTCGCCGTGGCGATCCTCGTCGACGCGACCCTCGTGCGGCTGGTGCTGCTGCCCGGGCTGCTCACGCTCCTCGGGGACCGCGTGTGGCGCGACCGGCCGGCCGTCCCGGCGCCGGCACCGACGGGACCCGTCGGACCCCTTGAGGCGGCCGCGCCCGCGCGGCTAGGGTCCGGGTCATGACCTCGACCCGCACCCACGTCGCGTGGTGGCGGCTGCCCTGACGCAGCCGTGGGTCACCCGCCGAGCTGCTCACGCGGCTCGGCGGGTCCACGTCAGGTCCCTGCGCGGCCGCGCGACGGCTCCTCCCCGAGGAGAGCACCGCCATGCCGACCACCGCCCGCTCCGCACCGTCCGCCGGCCCGTCCCCCGCTCCCGGCGCCGGGACCCGTCCGGGGCCGGACCACACCCCGCGTGACCACGACCGCCCCGACGTCCTGACGCTCGAGGAGGTCCTGGCGCGCGACCCCGGCGACGTCCGGGTGCTCACGGGCGACCGCCCGACGGGCCCGTTGCACGTGGGGCACCTGTTCGGCACCCTCGCCATGCGCGTCGCGCTGCAGCGGCACGGCGCCGAGACCTTCGTCGTCGTCGCGGACTACCAGGTGATCACCGACCGGGACGACGCCGGCGACCTGCCCGCGACCGTGCGGGAGGTGGTGCTCGACCAGCTCGCCGCCGGGCTCGACCCCGAGACCACGACGGTCTTCGTGCACTCGGGCGTCCCGGCCGTGCACCAGCTCATGCTGCCGTTCCTGTCGCTGGTGTCCGTCGCGGAGCTCGACCGCAACCCCACGGTCAAGGCCGAGCTCGCCGCGTCCGGGCGCGGGCTGTCCGCCCTGCTGCTGACGTACCCCGTGCACCAGGCCGCGGACATCCTCTCGGTGCGCGGCACCCTCGTCCCCGTGGGGCGCGACCAGCTGCCGCACCTGGAGCTGACGCGCACCATCGTCCGGCGGTTCAACCGCCGGTACGGGCCCGTGCTCACCGAGCCGTCCGCGCTGCTGTCGCAGGCGCCGCTCGTGCTGGGCACGGACGGGGCCAAGATGAGCAAGAGCCGCGGCAACGCGATCGAGCTGCGCGCGGACGCCGACGCCACGGCGGCCGCGGTGCGCGGGGCGCGGACAGACACCGAGCGGACCCTCACGTACGAGCCGGCGCGCCGTCCGGCGGTGGCGAACCTGCTGCTGCTCGGTGCGCTGGCGTCGGGGCGGACGCCGCAGGACCTCGCGGACGAGATCGCGGACGGGGGTGCCGCGGCGCTCAAGGCGTACGTCACCGACGCCCTCGTCGCGCACCTCGCGCCGCTGCGGGGCCGCCGGGCCGAGCTGGCGCGCGACCCGTACGTCGTGCGCGACGTGCTGGCCCGCGGGGCTGCGCGGGCCGCCCAGGAGGCGGACGCGACACTGGCCGACGTCCGGCGCGCGATGCGACAGACGTCCTGACGGGCCCCGTGACGCGCGGCCCCTCGAACGCGCAGCCCCTCGAACGCGCAGCCCTTCGAACGCGCAGCCCTTCGCGGGTGGATCGTGCCGGTCAGACGACGCCGAGGGCGAGCATCGCGTCCGCGACCTTGGTGAACCCGGCGATGTTGGCGCCGAGCACGTAGTTGCCGGGGTCGCCGTACAGCTCGGCGGTCTCCTCGCAGTTGTCGTGGATGCGCGCCATGATCGTGGCGAGCCGCTCCTCGGTGTGCTCGAAGGACCAGGCGTCACGGCTGGCGTTCTGCTGCATCTCGAGCGCGGACGTCGCCACCCCACCGGCGTTCGCGGCCTTGCCGGGGGCGTAGAGGACGCCGGCGCCCTGCAGCAGGGCCACGGCCTCGGGCGTCAGCGGCATGTTGGCGCCCTCGGCCACGGCGAGCAGGCCCGCGTCGACGAGGCGCTTGGCGTCGTTCTCGTCGAGCTCGTTCTGCGTGGCGCAGGGCAGCGCGACCTGCGCGTCGACCTGCCACACGCGGGCCGACGGCACGTAGTGCGCCCCGGTGCGCCGTGCGACGTACTCCTCGACGGGCTTGCGCTCGACCTCGCGCACCTGCTTGAGCACCTCGAGGTCGATGCCGGCCTCGTCCACGACGTAGCCGCGCGAGTCGGAGCACGCCACGACGTGGGCGCCGAGCGCCTGGGCCTTCTCGATCGCGTGGATCGCGACGTTGCCGGAGCCGGAGACCACGACGCGCATGCCGTCGAACGACAGGCCGCGCGTGGCCAGCATGCGCTCGGCGAACAGGACGGTGCCGTAGCCGGTGGCCTCGGTGCGGACCAGGGAGCCGCCCCACGTCACGCCCTTGCCGGTGATGACGCCGGACTCGTAGCGGTTGGTGATGCGCTTGTACTGGCCGAACAGCCAGCCGATCTCGCGTCCGCCCACGCCGATGTCACCGGCGGGCACGTCGGTGTACTCACCGATGTGCCGGTACAGCTCGGTCATGAACGACTGGCAGAACCGCATGACCTCGCCGTCGGAGCGCCCGCGCGGGTCGAAGTCCGAGCCGCCCTTGCCGCCCCCGATCGGCATGCCGGTCAGCGAGTTCTTGAAGACCTGCTCGAAGCCCAGGAACTTGACGATGCCCAGGTACACCGAGGGGTGGAACCTCAGGCCGCCCTTGTAGGGGCCGAGCGCGGAGTTGAACTCGACGCGGAAGCCGCGGTTGATCCGGACCTGCCCCGTGTCGTCCACCCACGGCACGCGGAAGATGATCTGCCGCTCCGGCTCGCAGAGGCGCTCGAGCACGGCTGCGTCCACGTAGTGGGGATGCCGTTCGAGCACCGGGCCGAGACTCTCGAAGACCTCGGTGACGGCCTGGTGGAACTCGCGCTCACCGGGGTTGCGCGCGAGGACCTGTTCGAGGACACGCTCGAGCTGTACCTGCATGGGTCGGCTCCGCTCTGCTCAGCGAGGACGGGGGGAAACTTCTCGAGGGTAGGACCCGTACCTGGGAACCGGCGGGGACGTCCGACCCGTGGTCAGCGGCGCAGCAGGTCAGCGCCGCGCGGGCGGCACCCGTGTGACCGACGAGACGACCCGGCGGCCGCCCGCCACGCGCCGGGGCACGACGCGACGAGGCCGCGGACACCCCCCGTCCGGGGTGCCCACGGCCTCGCCCTCGGTGCGCGAGCGCCTCAGCGCCGCTGCGCACCGGTGGGTGGCGACGTCGTCACCGACGCACCACCGGCCGGTGGCGTCGCGTCACCACTTCGCGTTGCGGGCCAGCTCGAGCGCCATCTCCTGCCACCACTGGCCGGCCGCCGGGCCGCCGTTGCAGGTGCCGTCCGACTCGCCGGGCAGCTTGATCCACAGGAGCGCGTCCAGACCGCTGCCGTCGTTGACCCGCGTCGGCCGCTCACCCAGCGCACGCCCACGCGGGTTGCACCACTCGGAGCCGGTGGCGCCGTTGCCGTTGCGCGAGGTGTCGATGACGAACGGCTTGCCACCGGTCAGGCGCGAGATCTCCTGCCCGTAGGCCTTGGCCTCGGCGGTCGTCCGGTAGTTCGAGACGTTGAGCGAGAAGCCCACCGCGTCGGTGAACCCGATCCGCTGGAGGCGGCTCGCGGCCTCGCTCGCCGAGAGCCACGCCGAGTTGCCGGCGTCGATGTAGACGCGGGCACCGCGGGCGGTCAGCGACTTGGCGGCGTACTTCAGGAAGCCGACCCGGTCGCCCTGACCGGCGCAGTCACCGAGCTGGGCTAGGGCGTCGGGCTCGAGGACGACCCAGGGGTTGCCCTGGATGCCCTGCCCGACGGTGTCGATCCACCGTGCGTACTCGGACTCGGCGACGCCGCCGCCGGAGTACGAGCCGCAGTCACGGCCCGGGATGGCGTAGACGACGAGGACGGCGGTCTTGCCGGCAGCGCGGGCGGCCCCGGTGATGTCCCGGACCTCCTGCTGCGCGACCGACGCGTCGGTCCAGTTGCCGACCCAGTAGGCCTGCGGCGTCAGCGCGATCTTCGCGAGCAGCGTCTTGTCGTTGCCGGACGCCGCCTGCCACGCGGCGTACGACTGGTTCGTCGTGTCGACGTGGAACTCGCTGGACGTCACCGGCGGCGGGGTCGTCGGGCTCGCCGACGGGGTGATGGCGGCGGTCGGGGAGGGGGTCACGATCGGCGTGCGCGAGGGCGTCGGGCTCGACGTCGGCCCGGACACACCACCGGTGCAGGTCGTGCCGTTGAGCGTGAACGACGTCGGCGCGCCGTTGGTGCTGCCGGTCCAGGAGCCGTTGAAGCCCAGCTGGACGTTGGCGTTCGTGCCCAGCGAGCCGTTCCACGGCACGTTGGTGACCGTGACCTGGGACCCGGAGGACGACGCGACGCCGTTCCACAGCTGCTGGATGCTCTGGCCGTCGGGGAAGGACCAGCGCAGGTCCCACGACGACAGCGGGTCACCGAGGTTGGTGACGGTCACGGTGGCACCGAAGCCGCCGGGCCACTGGTTGGTGACGGAGTAGTCGACGCGGCAGCCGGCCGCGGCGTGCGCCGCGGTCGAGGTCAGCGCCGTGACTCCGGCGGCCACGACCGCGCCGGCGGCCAGGGCGGCGACGACCTTGCGCCGGGTGGACGTGACCACCTGGGTGCGGGGGAACATGGACTCTCCTCGGGTCGGGTCGGCGTCGGGCGCGACGGACCCGGCAGGGTCGACGCGCCCGGGGAGGCGTCGTCCTCGACGCCGTCCCCGAACGACTCCCCGATCACACCCGAGCGGGGTGCGCGGTGGCGAGCGGACGGCCGGTCCCTAATCGTTTCGACCCGCACGAGGTGATCGTCGAACCGCTTGCGCGAGCGGCGGGCCGTGCACACGTCAGCCGCGCGCGGCCCCCCGGTCGCGGACCGTGCGGTGGTAGTCGCGGGTGATCCGCCGCCACCGCGCCCGCTCCTCGGCCGCGAGGCGCGCGTCCGACCGGCGCGCCTGGTA
>JAEWEJ010000341.1 GCA_023389455.1 Actinomycetes bacterium
GGTGAGCCTGCCGTTTTGCCGGTATCTGGTTGGATGTTACTCACATCCGGGCGCTAATCTACGCCTAAATCGGTGGGTTAACAAGCGGGAGACAAGGGGCAACTGAGGTTTTTTTATCTACTTTTATTAGTTATGTAAACTTAAATAAAATCAGAAAGTTAAGCCGCAACGGCTACTCAGGAAAGGGGTTCGGAAAAGCGGGAAATAAAGCGGGATATGTCCCCTGCAAACATCGAATTGACGCTACAGGGGATTGTAAAGGAAGGGGATTTATTGAAGTGGATTTTATTTTACCCGCGGTTTTACCCATCGGAGCGGGACAGAAGGCGGTTTTTGAATGCAATGTGGTCTTTATATAACCAGCGTGAACGACCGTGTATTTTTTCGGCCTTAGGCAGATCGCCAGACTTGATTCGGTCATAGATGAAAGTTTTTCCAAAGCCAGTATCAGCCATGATGAATTTGAGATCAACAAGCGAGTCAGGCTGTAATTGGTGCTGCATGGTTTTATCTCCAGTTTGGGAATCGAACCTGGAAGCCAGGCAATAAAAAAGCCGCTGGTCTGCGGCTATTTGAGTTGGATGTGGGGGATTTTTCCGGATGCTATAGCGTCGTAAATATTTATGGCCTGCGATGCAGATATCGGCGCCTGCCAGTGCTCGCTCTGAGATTCAACCTGAAGGCGTGTGATAGCTGCTTCTCGATTTTGTTCGGTTTCCGAGCGGATGGGGCGGAAAGCGCCGTGCGGTGATATATAGTCTAAAATTTCATACTCCTTCGGCCCCTCAATCCACCTACCAATCACACGTCCGTCATCATGCCCAATAATCTTAGCCCGATACCACTCACCTCTTCCTGAGTAGAATAAAGCTTCACACTCACAACCAGCCGGAGGCAATCCCTCGCCATTCCACTGCGGCTGACTGGCGGCCAGTGCGGATTCGTATTGCTCGAAAGTTACCTTTTCACATTCTAAGGGAATGGTATGCTTTCTTACTGCCTTCAACGCAATTTCTCCATATTTCTCACCGCAATCTATTGGCCAGTTACCTGACTCATCATAAAAATCGATATTTGCTTCATCCACGAAACGGCAGCATTCAACCGCACCATCCGGCCACCCACCGTGCTTCGGTAATTCCTGTACCAGAATATCAATTAGTTTCACGTCATTTCCTCCAGGCAAAAAGAAACCCGCCTAAGCGGGCTGTATACGTTGCTGATTCAGGCATCACTCACCGCCCGGCTTCATTTTGCGAATCTCTACCGGGTGAACAGGGACCGCTTTCATTTCTCCATCATCCAGCGCTGTAAGCTGTGCAGAAACCAGTTTGGCTTCCCACTCGTTCAGAACGCGAAGATAACCCTGACCGGTTGCTGCGTCGGTGAATACCAGCGCCGCGTTAGTCAATTCAACTGTGTGCATCATTCAGCCTCCTGCTTCGGTGCGGCTGGAAGCGGCATCCAGTGGGTGAATGCATCATGTGGCACTTCGTCGTACTGCTCATACCAATCAATCCATACGCCATCGCAGAATTGATATATTGTGCGCTGCACCACGCCGCCGTCAGCCACAACGATTACCGGCTGAGTTTCATCTGGCATCCGCTCGCTGACCGGTATCCAACCATCCGGGATTGCCGGAGATTTGTCGCGCTTCTTGCCCTGGCTATCACATGGAGCTACAGGCGCATTCCGTAGCACATTGGCTAACGTGTCCACTGATAGCTGTTCTGCCTGTAGCCGGGTATTGATGTCGCCTTCAAATACTGGCAATACCCCGACAACAGCAGCCCAGTTTTTTGCCATTTCAGGGTCTGATGTCTCTTCGGTGTAATCGGTTGTTCGCCAGCCAATCAGTAGCTTTGTCTGCTCTGCCTGTACTGCTGGCGCTGCGAGCAACAATTCAGCTCTGCGAATCATTTTCCGATGCTTGTATGGCGCAGGCTCATCAACATCCATCTCATAGTCACGCATGGCCTTTACAAGTTCTCTCATAGAGCTACGCCATTCTTCCGGCACGCTCGTAACTTGCGGGGCTGCGTTAATGGGTGAGACCATTCGCACGACGTCCAGACCTCTTGCGACCCATTCACGCGCCTCGTCGTTATCCAGCGTACAATCTGGTGCGTGGTTAGCATCTCCATATCTAACCCACACAGCTGGGCAAGCAGCGGCGGCGCGGTACTGCTGTAGCTGAGCCAACTGATTCATTATTGTGCGGTGCGCTATCAGCAATTCACCGCGCAGTTCCTTTAGCTCGCGGGCCATCAACACTTCTTGTGTTGTCGGCTCAACGCCCTCGATAACGCCGGACAGGATTCCGTCGATAGTTGCGTCTGATACGCGTTCGTTGATTGCACTCATTGCGCACGCTCCATCTTGTCAGTAATTCTGAGTACTGCCGCGCTTACGTGACAGAACACACTTTGTTGCTCAATATCTGATAGAGAGCGATTTAACGAGTGTTCAATTGATTCCACGATTTCAATTACGTATTGTTCAGTACAGCGCAACATTGCTGCTGTAATATCAGCTGTTGAAACGCGTTCGTTGATTGTCATGGTTTGTTCCTCGAAATTTTGTGCCCCGGCGCGAAGCAACGAACCCTATCCGCGCTCACTCTCCACCCGTCCGCGCGCGCCTGCTTAACGCACTGCGCCCACGAATTTTCGACATATTCTGCGAAATCAGGAGACCCCCACTGCTTACCTGTGCATTATTCGCAATCGCAGTAAAGATGAGCGGTATAATTTGCTGCGATCATCCCTCACCCCTCCACCGTTAAATTGATGCCAGCCGCGTGACAGGCTCTTTCAAAAGCATCAACACACAGGTCAATCATGTGGTTCACTTCTCCATAGCCAAGCGTGTTGCCGTCCACATACGCAGGAGGTTTCACAGTGACAGTCCGCGCTTCCAGTTCAGCGATGCGCCTCTCTGCCTCGCGTAACCTGTCATGCAATCTGTTGCTCTCTCTGCAAATCCTGGCTTTGATTTGCACATCCTGAGCGTTCTGCCGCTGCGCACTCTCCAGCGCCTCTACCAGCGCTTTCATGCGCTCAGCTACGGCCACATCATCAGGAAATGCCTTGCGCCAGTCTTCATTGAGCAGCTTGGCGCTAATGGGGTTCATGAAGACGCGCTCTGTCATCCAGAACGCCAACTCTTTTGTGTGTGCCAATTCTGCGTCAGTCATTCCGCACCGCCTCTCTTGTCGCTTTGTTAATAGCCGCTTCAACCTGCTTATAGACACGCTGAGACTCTTCGTCGGTCAGTTCTCGGCCCATTTCAAATTCGAGAGAATCAACGACAAGGAATGCAAACCCTTCGATTGAGGAAAGCATTGCGGCGTTGATCGCCAGTTCGGTTGTGTTCATGCTGCACCTCCATTGCTGTTACCGCGCAGTTGGGCGGCGAATGTGCGTAAGACATTGATTGAAGCCGATACGCCGGTTGACTGGTGATTAATCATTGTAATAACGCGCTCAATCCCTGCTTCCACACCCTGCGCCTGTAGCTCGCGACTGAATGCGTCGGTGGCCGGGGTTTCTAATTCAGGGTTAAGATTGTATTCAGACCAGCCAATCCAGCCATTTTGCTCAGATGGTTTTTCGAAATTTGTCTCTATCGCTTTTTGCATAATCACGCCCCAGCAGATGGTGTCAGCATCTTCAGGCCATCCGTCTTGGACTGCTTCTTCTCGACATACAGCAATCATGTCTTTAGCTGATGCGATTGCTCTTTCTTGGCTTTTGTGAATCTCAAAACCAGTTTCATCGCTGTACATGAAAAATAACTGCCCAGACTTCAGAGCCGCATTCTCTGCTGCAATTTCTGTCAGCCGTTTATTCGACTGCTCCATACCATGCTTGTAACATCCGGCGTCAATCTTGCTTTGCTTCAGTTCAGCCGACAGCGCATCACTACGCGCACTCTGCACGTCCAGCGCCGATGCAAGCTCGGTCAGCAAATTAGCCACGCTACGCACATCGACCGCGCCGCAGTCGGCTTTTAGCTCAGATGCCAGTTCATGACCGGCGCTTACCAGGGTCTTATTGTTATCTGTCATTTCCGCGCTCCTTTAATCATCAGGCTGATGTAGCGGTTATCATCCGGGCCGGGAAAACTGTGGCGTTTGAGTAACTCCGATTTGTCTGGCATAGGCTTTAATCTGTGGCGGGCTACTAATTCGTTAGGGGATATATCAGGGTTGTATTGACCAATCATGATGCTTTCTCCGTAACCAGCTTAAGCGCTGTGTTTAGCTCTTCCGCATAACGTTGGGCTTTGAACGGGTTTCTGATGATTATGTTGTTTGGAGTGCGCCAGCCTCTGCCGTTTATGGAATAGGGGAGGGTGACCGCACCGACACGAATGAAGTCATTTGGGTGTTTCATACTGGATTCGCTATTTAATTAGCAGAGAGGGCTTTCCGGTTTTAATGACTGCTCCGGGCACTTCATTACCAGCTTCCAGTTGGTGTTTTATGGCTAATTTGTCTGGCTTAATGATTGTGTCAAATTCGACGAATTCAGTCGGAAGCTGCGATGCATCAGTAATTTCTACACATCGAGAAGGTTTCCTGACAGTTACCTGATGAAGGCCTGCGCGAATGGATTTCTTTCCGGCTTTTTCAAGCGCTGTTGCGATGTACGCCTTGATGCTGGTTACTTTGTTATCAATTGATGCCGAGCGCTCCTGAAGCTTTTTAGCCTCTTCCCTGAGGCGTTCTGAATATCCACTTTCGTTTTTGCAGATGGCAAGAAGCTGCTCCACCTTGTCCGCCAGTTCTCCTTCAATCCCTTCGAGAGTGTCGGCTATCATTTCTGGTTCAAGGTCAGAATCCAGAAGCCTGGCGTAGTCATCAGCAATCTCATACAGCTTGCTCATTTGTCGCCTCCAGTTTCGCTTTGCATTCTGCGTAAATAGCCTGGATGTTTTGCTGCAGCTTCATGCCGCGAGTTAATTTGAATGCGTCGGCAAAAGTACGCTTCAGCTCATCCATGCTTTCTGCCATTTCCATCTGGTCGCAGAGTTCAGTGGCTTTATCCATA
>JAEWEJ010000126.1 GCA_023389455.1 Actinomycetes bacterium
TCGCTGATGGAAACATCGCGGCCGGTGACCGGCAGATTCATGCGCATGGTGGCTCTCGTGAGCAAGGCAGTTGTCGTTCTGTTCCGCCATGCACGTCTCGGTCGACGCACCTGGGTGCATCGGGCGCTCCTGCCAATCGCTCACCCTGCGGTGATGGTCCCTGCCTCGGACGGCCCAACCGGTCGTTTGTATCGTTTTTGTCGCGCGGAAAACGGGCATGAAAAAAGCGCCAGCATCGAACCGTCCCTGCGGGTGATCCTTGATGGCGCTTCAATCGACAGGCCCGTCGGTCCTGTCCGGTCAGCATGTCTCCTCGCCTGGAGACTGACGCCATAATGATGTCAACTGCTTTGCGCGTGCAATGCGACTGAAGTCCTACTCCGCTGGTCGGCTTTTATTCCGTGCATGCCAAAGTGATATAAATCTTGTACAAAGATATCTTCTCTGTACAGCTTTATAGCAAGAAATTTCGCGCGCCCCTCCGCAACCCTTGGTCGGCAAGTCGGTCGTAGCAAAGGGTGCGCGGATTAGCGGATCGGCATGGCGGGGTCCGTGGGCTGTTCCAGGCGCAGCCGCCTGCTAGACTCAAGTTCCGCGCAGACTCACAAGGGATGCCCGGGATTCCGAAAACAACCAAAAAGGAGTGCATCCATGAAAGGCAAATCCTTGGCATGGATCTTTACCGCTGCTCTGGCGGGAACCGGCCTGAGCACAGTGGCACAGGCGCAAGAGAAGTTCGTCACCATCGGCACGGGCGGGCAGACCGGCGTTTACTACGTAGCCGGGCAATCGATCTGCCGCTTCGTCAACCGCAATGCGGAAAACATCAAGTGCAACGCCCCGGCCAGCGGCGGCGGCGTGGCCAACGTCAACGGTCTGCGCAGTGGCGAATTCAACTTCGGCATCATGCAGTCCGACCACCAGTACAAGGCAATGGAAGGCGTCGCACCCTTCGAGAAAGAAGGGAAGATGGACGACATCCGCGCGGTGTTCTCCCTGCAGAGCGAAGTCTTCACCGTACTGGCCCGTCGCAGCGCCAACATCAAGGGGCTCGATGACCTCAAGGGCAAGCGCGTCAACATCGGCAACCCCGGTTCCGGTCAGCGCGACACCCTCGAAGAGATCATGAAGGTCAAGGGCTGGGACAAGTCGGTGTTCTCCCTGGCCGCCGAGCTGAAGCCGGCTGAGCAGGCCAGCGCACTGGGCGACAACAACATCGATGCCATGACCTACTTCGTCGGTCACCCCAACGGCGCGATCCAGGAAGCCACCACCACCACCGACGCGGTGCTGGTGCCGATCACCGGCCCGGAGATCGACAAGCTGCTCGAAGAGCGCAGCTACTACACCAAGGCCGAGATTCCCGGCGGCCTGTACAAGGGCAACGACCAGGCGACCCAGTCCATCGGTGGCAAGGCCGTGCTGTCCACTACTGCCAAGGTCGATGCGGAAGTGGTCTACCAGCTGGTCAAGTCGGTGTTCGAGAACATCGAGCGCTTCCAGCGCCTGCATCCGGCCTTCAAGGACCTGAAGCCGGAAGAGATGATCGAAGTCGGCCTGAGCGCGCCGCTGCATGAAGGCGCCGAGCGCTACTATAAGGAGCGCGGCTGGCTGTAAGAACCTGTTCATGATCTGCTGCGCGTCGGCCCTGCTGCGTTAAAAACAGGCTCGGAATGCTCATTTACATCAGTAAACTCCGCTTCCTCGCCTGTTTTTGCCTTGCATGGCTCTAGCTCGCGAGATCGTGAACAGGCTCTTAGGACTTGCGCAGCGCGGCACTCGCGCTGCGCTGCGCAGTCCTTCGCCTATACCGGAAACCCGTGAGCCCCACCGGCCACGGGTTTCTGCGGTTTCCGAACCCTGAAAAACAGGCCTCATTTCATGCAAGACAAACAACTCTCCACCGAGGAGCTGATCGCCCAGGACGTCGGTGCGCGCCTGCCCGAAGGTGCGATGGCGCAGATCATCGCCGGGCTGGCGCTGGCCTGGTCGCTGTTCCAGCTGTGGATCGCCTCGCCGTTGCCGTTCCTGCTGCGCTTCGGCGTGCTCAACGACACCGAGACGCGCTCGATCCACCTGGCGTTCGCGCTGCTGCTGGCGTTTCTCGCCTACCCGGCCTTCAAGCGCTCGCCGCGCGACCGGGTACCGCTGGTCGACATCGCGCTGGGTCTGGTCGCCGCCGCCAGTGCCGCCTATCTGTTCATCTTCTATGAACAACTGGCCCAGCGCCCGGGCAGCCTGACCACCGCGGACCTGATTACCGCCTGCATCGGCATTCCCCTGTTGCTGGAGGCCACCCGCCGCGCCCTCGGCCCGCCGCTGGCGATCATCGCCCTGGTGTTCCTCGTCTACAGCGTCGCCGGCCCCTGGATGCCCGGCCTGCTGGCGCACCGCGGGGTGAGTTTCACCGCGATGGCCAACCACCAGTGGATCACCACCGAGGGCGTGTTCGGCATCGCCCTGGGCGTATCCACCAGTTTCGTCTTCCTCTTCGTGCTGTTCGGCGCGCTGCTCGAACGCGCCGGCGCCGGACATTATTTCATCCAGCTGGCGTTCAGCCTGCTCGGCCACATGCGCGGCGGTCCGGCCAAGGCGGCGGTGGTGTCCTCGGCGCTGACCGGGATGATCTCCGGCTCGTCGATCGCCAACGTGGTGACCA